>NZ_CABVDF010000052.1:0-15125 GCF_902497045.1 uncultured Blautia sp.
AAAATAAGAATTTCTTAAGAAATTACCCCATTTATCTTAAAGCTGACCTGATATTCTTTAGATAACGGAACACAGAAAAGATTTTGTGATCCGATGCAGCATTTATTTTTTTAGGAGGTACAAGGACGTGGCAGAAATACTGGTTTGTGATGATGACAGAGCAATTGTGGATGCAATAGAGATCTATCTTTCACAGGAGGGGCATCATATTCTGAAAGCTTATGACGGAGAGGAGGCTCTTCAGAAGTTGCGGGACAATCCGGTGGATCTGCTGGTGATCGATGTGATGATGCCGAAGCTGGACGGGATACGGGCAACTCTCAGGATTCGGGAGGAAAATCCCCTTCCTATTATTATTCTTTCGGCAAAATCTGAAGATGCAGATAAGATTCTGGGACTGAACGTTGGAGCGGATGATTATGTGACAAAGCCTTTTAATCCGCTGGAACTGGTAGCCAGAGTCAGATCTCAGCTTCGCAGATATACTCAGCTTGGCGCGGTCTCTCAGAAAAAAGCCAATATTTATGAGACAGGAGGGCTGACAATTGACGACGATCGCAAGGAGGTACAGGTAGACGGAGAGCCTGTGAAGCTGACTCCTATTGAGTACAGGATTCTTCTGTTCCTTGTAAAAAACAAAGGAAGAGTTTTTTCAATTAATCAGATTTATGAAAACATCTGGAATGAAGAAGCTATTGCGGCAGATAATACGGTAGCAGTGCATATCCGGCATATCCGGGAAAAAATCGAGATCAATCCAAAGGAACCCAGATATCTGAAGGTAGTATGGGGTCTGGGCTATAAGGTGGAAAAGCTTTAAGAAAACAATGAAAAGCAGAAGAAGTATATATCAGGTGTCTGGAAAGGGGTAATTCTTATGAAGAAAAAATGGTATAGAAACGGCATGGTGAAAACTGTGGCCGCAGTAGTGGGAGTCGCGTCCCTTACGGTTGCAGCAGCAGGTGGAGCGTCTGCGGCAGGGATCATGAGCATGGGTGTAAACCCTCTGGATAAAGGAAGCTATCTGAAATCCCGAAGTTTTGAACGAAGTATGTATGATTATACTTATGAAGTGCTTCATGCTTTGTCATATACACAGCTTCTGCATCCGGAACAGGGTGGGGAAAACATCGATCTGGGAGAAATTCTGCAGAAGAGGAATCCTGCTGAGGAGAAACTTACCGGATTGAGTTATAAGCTCAGTGATCTGAAAAAATGGGCAGAGATCGATGACTGGAATACTATGACAGATGACATTCTGATCTGTGTAAAGCCGGACGGAAGCCCGGAATACATGTATTATGATGAGTTTGAAAAAAAGATCCTGGATGGGGAATTGGAATTTCTGGCGCCTTCCAGTGATGCTGTCTCGTATGAGGAATATGAGGAAAACGCAGAGCATGCAGAGGACTATATGCCATTGGAACCGGAAGCTTCCGGTACAGAAGGTGTAGATGAACTTGCAAAGCAGGGGATTCTGGCATGCCTGAAAAATCATGATTATGTAGATTATGAGTATTATGGAGAAGAGCAGTATTATCTTGACAGTAATGTGGGGATTTTAAACTCCGGTGCACTGGGAGTTGGAGACAAAGACGGCGAGATGGTTTACATAAATGTGATCAATGGGGAATCTGATTACCAGATCGCGGAAGCATTTGCACCGGCAGGCGCAGACAGTATCCTGGATATTCTCAATGAGGAACCCCAGTGGGAAGGAAAACTGGATCAGGCGTTTATGGCATTGACAGATGCGATCGATCATGTAAGAACTGCCAAAGCTTCAGAAAAAATGCTGGAACAGCACTATACGGAAGGAAATACCAATCTCAGTTATCTTCTTGTTACGGATCCGGGAAAGTCAGGCGAAAAAATAATGTCCAATGCAGAAGCCGGAGATTACGAAAAAACAATCAAGGAAGTGGAGGACGGGAAAGATCCTTATGTAATCCTTGGAACAGCTCCGGAAGACGGAAGATCCAATCTGGCTTTTGCAGGAGACAAAACTGCTTCTGGTCTCCAGCAGCTTGCAGAAGATCTTACCGGCTCCATGGGACTGTCTCTCTGGCAGCATATGGTGGAAAATGTAGGACTTAATGATCAGAATAAAGAATTTGTTTTTGCTGTCTGGGTGGATAAAGATTTTCCGGTACAGGATCTTATGGCTGAAGACGCGGAAAATTATGAAAAATATTCCAAATGGCTGATGCCGTCCATGATGTTTTTTGCAGTAGGAGCCGTTCTTTTCCTGATCTGCCTGATTATTCTTACAGCAGGAGCAGGACGGAATAATGAGGAAGAAACCGTACAGCTGAACTTCTTTGACCGTTGGTATACAGAAATCGGAGCATGTACAGCGGCATTACTGTGGGGTGTTCCTTTTGCACTGATCCTGGGATTAGGCGTCAATGTGGCAGATTCCGTAGACAAGCTGAAATACATTGTACTTTTTGTGGCTGCCCTCGGGGCGTGGACAGCAGTCTGGTTTTTCATTGGATGGCTGAGCCTGGTGCGCCGGATCAAGGGCAAGACCCTCTGGAAAAATTCTCTTCTGAGAAAAATATGGAAATTAACTGTGAGAGTATGCCGGAAATTCTGGAGAATGTGCCGGAATTCCATAAATTTTTTTGCTGAGAATACAGTCAGCCGGGTGAAAGCGGCTCTGATCTTTACAGCGTTCTGTTTTCTTCAGTTCCTGTTTTGTGCCTTTATTTTCTCAGGACTGGCGGGAGTGCTCTTTCTCCTGGCGGCGCTGGATCTTCTGGGCCTGATCTGTTTTCTTAAAAAAGCCAGAGGACGGGAGCTGATCCTGGATGGTTTGAAACGTATCACTGACGGAGAGCTTCAGTACAAGATCCCTCTGGATAAGCTGACCGGAGAGCAGAGAAAGATGGCAGACTACATCAATCGGATCGGAGAAGGTCTGGATGCGGCTGTGGAAAAAAGTCTGAAAGACGAAAGGATGAAAACAGAACTGATTACAAATGTGTCCCACGACATTAAGACACCGCTGACATCTATTATTAATTATGTAGATCTTCTGAAAAGAGAAAATCCTCAGGATCCCAAGATCCAGGGCTACCTGTCTATTCTGGAAGAGAAATCCCAAAGGCTGAAAACTCTTACGGAAGACGTTGTGGAGGCATCCAAGGCAAGTACGGGAAATATTTCTCTGGAAATGGCGGATTTGAATTTTGTGGAACTTATCCATCAGGTGATCGGTGAATTTGAGGAACGTTTCCAGGAAAAAAATCTTTCCATAATGGTTCATTTCGATCAGGAGGAAGCAATTATCTGCGCAGATGGAAGACGACTGTGGAGAGTCCTGGAAAATGTGTTTGGAAACGTTGCCAAATATGCCATGGAAAATACAAGAGTGTATGCGGAACTTCGCGTGAATCGGAAGAAAGTAATCTTTTCTCTGAAAAATATTTCAGCGCAGCCGCTGAACATATCTGCAGATGAACTGACAGAACGTTTTATCCGTGGAGATGTTTCCAGAAATACAGAAGGAAGCGGCCTTGGTCTTTCCATTGCAAAAAGCCTTACGGAGCTTCAGGGAGGAGAGTTTAAGCTTTATCTGGACGGAGATCTTTTTAAGGTAACAATCGTATTTGCGGTAAAGGAAAAAGCGGTTCCGCGGAAAAACGAAGAAGTATAAATGAATAGAAAATAACGAAATAAACAAGCCCCCGGCGCTGTGGATATGATCACAGTTCCGGGGGCTTTGAAAGGGAAAATCAGAATACTTTTACAAGGTTATATGCATCATCTACAATAAGCACATCTGCAAATTTACCCGGTGTAAGGGAGCCTACCTGATCGTAGACTTTGATGCTTTTTGCCGGGTTTCTGGTAGCTGCAAAAATAGCTGTGGATTCAGGAATACCGAATTCCATGGCTTTTTTCATACAGTCAAACAGGTTAGTGGCAGAACCGGCAATGGTGCCGTTGGAAAGAGTGGCCAGACGGTCCTTCATGGTTACTTTCTGTCCGCCCAGTTCATAGGTGCCGTTTTCCATTCCGGTTGCCATCATGGAATCACTGATAAGGACAACTCGTTCGTCTCCGAACATCTTAAAGGTGGTGCGGACCACACTTCCGTGGATGTGGAAGCCGTCACAGATCAGCTCTACCATGCAGTCCTCGCTGTCACAGGCTGCTCCGATCACTCCCGGATCTCTGTGAGCAAAAGGAGGCATGGCGTTGTAAAGGTGAGTGACATGATTTACACCAAGTTCCATAGCCTTTTTTGCACAATCGTAATCTGCTGTGGTGTGTCCGATGGAGATCACTACTTCATCTTTGGCAGCTTCGATAAACTCAAAGGCACGGTCTACGTTAGGGGCAAGTGTTACCAGTTTGATCTGATTTCCGGAAGCTTCGTTGCACTGACGGAAGAAAGAAACATCCGGCACGCTGATGTATTCGGCAGCCTGTGCTCCTTTTTTTTCAATATCGATCAGCGGACCTTCCATATTTACACCGATAATACGGGCGCGGGAAGGATCCGGTTCTACCTGAGCTGCGGTGGCAAAGATATCCATCAGCTTATCTTTGGCAAGCGTCATGGATGTAGGGCAGTAGGAAGTGATTCCATGTTCTTTTTCATATTTCAGGATCACCTTCAGACCTTCTGCATCTGCATCGCAGAAGTCGTGTCCAAATGCGCCATGGCTGTGTACGTCTACCAGTCCCGGGAGCACCTTTAAGCCGTCAGCATCGTATTCTGTTTTGTCGGATACTTCTGTTTCGGCAGAAACAAATCTGCCGTTTTCGATGTACAGATCTTTTTTTACAAAGTTTCCGTCTTCCTGAAATACCAGTCCGTTTTTAATGATCATAAGTAAAATCTCCTTGTTTCGTAAGATACGTTTTATAGATATTTCTATTATAGAACTTTCACGGGATTTATTCAATCTGAAGATTGGAAAGAGAAAGAACTTTCAAAAGGTGCGCATATTTAAAAAAATAAACAAAAAATAAAGAATGAAATTGTGCGAGATGCCGAATGATGTGAAAGAAGTTTCTTAAAATAAAAAACTATTGAAAAAACTTTCATAAGTGACTATACTAAGTCAGGAAATTGAGAGAGCGGAAAGGAGAGTACGATGGAAAAACGTTTAGAACAGCTTAAGGGACATTTGATAGTATCCTGTCAGGCATTGCCTCATGAACCGCTCCATTCTTCTTTTATTATGGGAAGAATGGCTAAGGCAGCAGCAGAGGGCGGCGCGCTGGGCATTCGCGCAAACACCAAGGAGGATATCGAGGAGATCAAAAAAAATGTGGATCTTCCGATTATCGGCATTGTAAAAAGGGATTATCCGGACAGCAAGGTATATATCACCCCGACTATGAAAGAAGTAGACGAGCTTATGGAGGTTAAGCCGGAGATCATTGCCGTTGATGCAACGATCTGCTTACGTCCGGGAAATATGACACTGGATGAGTTTTATCACCAGATCCGTGAAAAATATCCGGAACAGTTACTGATGGCAGACTGTTCCACTGTGGAGGAGGCTCTTCACGCAGATGAGCTTGGCTTCGATTTTATAGGAACTACTCTTGTAGGTTATACAGAGCACAGCAAAGGCGATAAGATCGAAGAGAATGACTTTGAGATTATCCGTACGATTTTAAGCAAAGTAAAACATCATGTGATCGCAGAAGGTAACATCAATACGCCGGAAAAAGCCAGAAGAGTAGTTGAACTTGGCTGTTACAGCGTAGTAGTAGGATCTATTATTACAAGACCTCAGCTGATCACAAAATCTTTTACAGAAGAAATGAAAAAAGCAGAGTAAAATATAAGGGCAAGGCCCAGGAGGAATGTTATCATGAGTAAATTAGACAAGTATAAAGGAATTATCCCGGCGTTTTATGCATGCTATGACAAAGAAGGCAATGTAAGCCCGGAAGGCGTACGTGCTCTCACACAGTATTACATTGACAAAGGCGTAAAAGGTGTTTATGTAAACGGTTCTTCAGGCGAATGTATTTATCAGGGCGTGGAAGAACGTAAACTTATCATTGAAAATGTAATGGCTGTTGCAAAAGGAAAATTAACTGTCATCAATCATGTTGCCTGCAACAATACAAAGGACAGTGTGGAACTTGCCAGACACTCTGAAAGTGTTGGCGTAGATGCAATTGCTTCCATTCCTCCTATTTATTTCAGACTTCCGGAATACTCTATCGCAGCTTACTGGAATGAAATCAGTGAAGCAGCTCCGAATACAGACTTTATTATTTACAACATTCCTCAGTTGGCCGGAACTGCTCTTACTATGAGCCTTTTTGCAGAAATGATGAAAAATCCGAGAGTTGTAGGTGTAAAGAACTCTTCCATGCCTACACAGGACATCCAGATGTTCAAATCAGCAGGCAAAGCTGCAAAAGGTGAGTTTGTAGTATTTAACGGTCCGGACGAGCAGTTCGTTGCAGGACGTGCTATCGGTGCAGACGGCGGCATCGGCGGAACTTATGGTGTAATGCCGGAGCTGTTCCTGAAATTAAACCAGCTGATTGCAGAAGGTGAAAAAGAGACTGCTATGGATCTTCAGTATGATATCAATGAGATCATTTACAAAATGTGCTCCAGTCATGGGAATATGTATGCCGTAGCAAAAGAAATTCTCCGTATTAATGAAAATGTAGATCTTGGCGGCGTACGCAAGCCTCTTGAAAATCTTCAGGAAGCAGACAAAGCGATCGCAGCAGAAGCTGCAGCAATGGTTAAAGCAGCAAAAGAAAAATATCTGGCATAATTGTCAGATAAGAGGGAGGTAATTTATGCAGGGATTTACAGTGATCGACCTGATCATTCTGATCGTGTATCTGGCTGCAGTATTATTTGCAGGACTTCATTTCGCAAAAAAAGAAATGAAGGGAAAAGAATATTTCAAAGGTGACGGAACCGTGCCGTGGTGGGTAACTTCTGTCTCCATTTTTGCAACACTTTTAAGCCCTATTTCTTTCCTGTCTCTGGCAGGAAACTCTTATGCAGGAACCTGGATCATGTGGTTTGCACAGCTTGGTATGCTTCTGGCTATTCCGCTGACGATCCGCTTCTTCCTTCCGATTTACAGTAAACTGGATATTGATACCGCTTATCATTATCTGGAACTGCGTTTTAACAGCAAAGGACTTCGTGTTCTGGGTGCGGTTATGTTTATTGTATATCAGATCGGCCGTATGTCCATCATCATGTATCTTCCATGTATGGTGCTTTCCCGTCTGATGGGCATCAACGTAAATATCCTGATCATCATCATGGGTATTATTGCAATCATCTACTCCTATACAGGCGGACTGAAATCTGTATTGTGGACAGACTTTATCCAGGGTTCTGTGCTTCTGGTTGGCGTTACCTTTGGTCTTATTTTCCTGATCGCGCATATTGACGGAGGAATCGGTGCAATCTTCCAGCAGTTTACTGCAGGACATAAGTTCCTGGCAGCAGATCAGCCTATGTTCAATCCGAACATTCTGAAAGACAGCGTATTTCTTCTGATCGTAGGAGCCGGATTTAACACTATGGGATCCTATGTATCCAGTCAGGATATTGTACAGCGTTTTACCACTACAACAGATACAAAGAAACTGAATAAGATGATGTTTGCCAACGGCGGACTTTCCATTTTTATTGCAACTGTATTCTATCTGATCGGAACAGGATTATATGTATTTTATAATGTACAGGGAAATCCGCTTCCTCCGGCAGCCCAGCAGGATCAGATTTTTGCATCCTGGATCGCGTTTGAGCTTCCGGTAGGTATTACAGGTCTGCTTCTGGCAGCGATTTATGCAGCGGCACAGTCCACACTTTCCACAGGTCTTAACTCTGTGGCATCCAGTTGGACTCTGGATATCCAGGAACGTCTGTCCAAAAAGAAACTGAGCTTTGAGACACAGACAAAGATCGGCCAGTATGTATCTCTGATCGTTGGTATCTTTTCTATTGTGGTTGCAATGGTTCTGGCCAACGGCGGCGTAAAATCTGCTTATGAGTGGTTTAACGGATTTATGGGACTGGTACTTGGTATCCTGATCGGAACCTTTATCCTTGGCGCGTTTACAAAGGTTGCAAATACTTTTGGTGCAGTTCTGGCATTTATCGCAGCTTCTGCAGTTATGATCTACATCAAATATTTCCTTCCGGCAGACGCAGTATCCATCTGGTCTTACTCTATCATCTCCATTGCAGTATCTCTGGTAGTAGGTATTCCTGCAAGTATCATTTGGAGAAAAGTAAAAGGCGACCGTTCACAGCCGGCTGCAAACACAACTATTTATAAAAATTAGATGTTGAAATCAAAAGATGCCTGACGAATTGTTTCGTGCTGCGCACTTCCACAATTCTGCTCCAAATTCGGATATCGCGGGACATACGCCCCGCTTTTATCCTCATTTGGGGCGGGTCATAAAGGCATAAAATCACTTATGTGCAAGCACAACGTGATTTATGATCTTTTGACCCTGGCATCAAAAAATAATCAGCATCACAGAATCAGCCTGGACTTTCATTACAATAAGCCCAGGCTGATCATTTCAGTGTATACAGGAGGAAAAAACAATGATATTTGGAAATATAAGAGACGTAAAGGATTATGGATTTCTGGAGAAAGAAGTTTTAAAATGTTTTGAATATGCAAAAAATCATGATCTTCTGGCATTTGAGAAAGGAAGTCATGAAATAGAGGGTGACAACCTGTTTGTAAATATAGTAGAATATGAAACAACAACACCGGAAAACAGATTCTGGGAAGCGCACCGTCAGTATCTGGATCTTCATCTGATGCTGAGAGGAGCGGAGCAGATCGATGTGAACTTCATCGATAATATGGAGCAGAAAGAATTTGTGGAAAAAGATGACTTTCTTCCGCTGGAAGGAGAGAAAAACAGTCAGGTGATCCTGACAGAAGGAGATTTTCTTCTCTGTTATCCTAAGGATGCACACAGAACGGCGGTGCAGGTAAATGAGCCTGTAATGATCAAAAAAGCAATTTTCAAGATTAAGATTAAATAAACAGAAATGGATAAAGGAGAAGCGGAATGAAGGAATATATCTGTATTGATATCGGAGGTACTTCCATAAAATATGGCATGGTCCGGGAGGATGGAACTTTTCTGACTACAGGAGAAATGCCTACAGAAGCTATGCAGTATGGCGGTCCGGGAATCATGGAAAAAGCGAAAAAGATTGTGGAAGCTTATCAGGCAGAATATCAGCCGGCAGGAATCTGTGTTTCCACGGCCGGAATGGTAGACTGTGAACAGGGAAAGATTACCTATGCCGCTCCTCTCATTCCGGATTATACAGGTACAGAAATCAAAAAAACACTGGAAAAGCTTTATGGAATTCCATGTGAGGTGGAGAATGATGTGAACTGTGCCGGTCTTGCAGAGCATTTTGCAGGGGCTTCCAGAGGCAGCAGGATCAGCGTCTGCCTTACCATAGGTACAGGTATCGGCGGTGCGATCCTTATAGACGGAAAGGTGTTCCACGGATTTTCAGGAAGCGGCTGCGAAGTAGGTTATATGCATCTTCCGGGGGGAGAATTTCAGGATCTGGGAGCAAGCAGTGTCCTTGTAAAGAAGACAGCGGAATATAAAAACATGGATCCGGCAGAGATCAATGGAAAATATGTTTTTGAGCAGGCAAAGCAGGGAGACGAAGACTGTATCCGCGCCATCCGGGAAATGTGCGAGGTTCTTGGAATGGGAATCGCAAATATCTGTTATGTGGTGAATCCGGAAGTAGTAGTTCTCGGAGGAGGAATCATGGCACAGAAAGAATACCTGAAGGATATGCTGAGAGAGAGTCTGGACAAGTACCTGCTTCCTTCTGTGGCACAGCATACCCGTCTGGAATTTGCGCAGAATCAGAATCAGGCAGGAATGCTGGGAGCTTATTATAATTTCAGAAGCAGACATTGATCCGGACAAAAAGGGACAAGGAGGAACCGGTATGGAGGAATACGAAAGGAACATCATTTCCAGAATAGAAGCGATTTATGGAAGCTTTACTCCTCTGGAAAAGACGATAGCAGATTTTTTCATCCATAGTGAATCAAAAACAGATCTGTCATCGAAAAGTGTATCCCAAAAGCTTTTTGTATCAGAGGCATCTCTTTCCCGGTTCGCGAAGAAATGCGGTTATAAAGGGTACCGGGAGTTTATATTCTGCTATAAGCAAAGCAGTTCCAGGATCGACAGCCAGCCGGCCAGCAATAATATCAAGCTTGTTTTTAACAGCTATCAGGAGCTTTTGAACAAAAGCTATTCCCTGATCGACGAGGCTCAGATCGGGAGGATCGTAAGGATTCTTACCGAGAAAAAAAGAATTTATGTTTACGGAAAAGGCAGCTCCGGAACGGCCGGAACAGAGATGAAGCTTCGCTTTATGAGGATTGGAGTGAACATTGAGGCAATTACCGACGAGCATATCATGAAGATGAACTCCGTGCTTCTGGACGAAAACTGCGGAGTGATAGGGATCAGCGTCAGCGGCAGGACAGAGGTGGTGATCGATTCTCTCAGTGCGGCAAAAAAATGCGGAGCAGCAGTGGTGCTTATGACCTCCCATAAAGAAAAGAAATTTGAAAAATTCTGTGACGAGGTCATGCTGTTTGCTGTCAAAGAAAATCTGGAAAGAGGAAAGGATATTTCTCCTCAGTTTCCAATCCTTGTGATGGTGGACATGCTCTACTCCAGGATGCTGCGGTCAGAAGATTTCCGAAGGAGAGAGACACTCCATGACTATACAATGGAAGCTCTGGATGAGATGTAGAAAACTTTGAAGAGAAAAAACTCCCCATGGAGCCCACAAAGTCTGTGGATTCCATGGGGAGTTTTTGGTTCAGGAGGAAGTTCCTGAAAGTAAGCTTTTGGTTTATAATTCAGCAATTGCTGTCTGGATCATTTCTCTGCATTTTTCAATCTGAGGCATATCCTCCGGTATGATAGATGCCAGTGGTTTACGAACACCGCCTACATTTATTCCGTTCATTTTGAGGATTTCTTTCATAACCGCATAAAGATTTCCGTGGCAGGAACACATTGCATAGATGATCCGGTCGATTTTGTACTGGATTTCTTTTGCACGCTGGATATTGCCTGCCTTTAATGCCTGGTCGGCTGCAAGGAAAAGCTCCGGCATAACAGCATAGGTTCCGCCGATACCACCGTCAGCACCGATCAGACGGCCGGAGATGAACTGTTCATCTGGACCATTGAAAATAATGCTGTCATCACCTTTGACATCTTTGAACATCTGGATATCCTGTACAGGCATGGAAGAGTTCTTTACACCGATCACATTTGGATTCTTCAGCATTTCCTTATAAAGAGGAAGGCTGAGAGCAACGCCTGCAAGCTGTGGAATGTTGTAGATAATAAAATCTGTATTAGGAGCTGCGCTGCTGATATCATTCCAGTACTGTGCAATAGCGTGATCGGGAAGATGGAAATAAATCGGCGGGATAGCGGCAATAGCGTCTACACCAAGACTTTCTGCATGTGCGGCCAGTTCCTGGCTGTCTGCAGTATTGTTGCAGGCAACATGAGCAATAATGGTGATTTTTCCTTTTGCAGCTTTCATAACATTTTCAAGAAGAAGCTTGCGCTCTTCTTTGCTCTGATAGATACATTCTCCGGAAGATCCACACACATAAAGACCTTTTACGCCTTTTCCGATGAGATATTCGGTAAAAGCCTGTGTTCTTTCAGGGCTGATGCTTCCATCATCTTCATAGCATGCATAAAATGCAGGAATAACTCCTCTGTATTTTTCTAAATTTCTCATGTCTTCTCCTTTCTTAGATCAGCCTTTAACGGCGCCCATGGTGATTCCTTTGGTAAAGTATTTCTGGAATAACAGGAATACAATAATGATCGGGATTGCTGCCAGGGCCGCGCCGGCCATGATCAGACCAAAATCTGTTGAGTTTTCTGCCTGCAGCTTGGCAATACCAAGAGAAATGGTAAGATTGCTGGTGCTGCTGAGCATGATCAACTGCATAAAATAATCGTTCCAGGAATTGATGAAGGTAAAAATGGCAAGTGCGCCGATACCTGGTTTGATCATAGGAAGAGCTACATCGGCAAAGGTACGCCATTCGCTGGCGCCGTCGATCCGGGCTGCCTCCATCATTTCTCCGGGAATACCTTCCGCAAACTGCTTGATCAGAAATACACCAAAGGGCCATCCCACAATGGGAAAGATCGTTGCCCAAAGAGTATTATACAGCTTCAGCGAAGACATTTCGCGGATCAACGGGATCAGAATAACCTGTTTTGGAAGTGCCATAGCACATACGATCAGAGTAAAAATAACAGTACGTCCGATAAAGCGTTTTTTTGCCAGGGCATAACCTGCCATTGCTGCAGTGATACAGGTCAGAAGCATTGCTGCAACTGCCATAAAAATGGTATTGCCCATCCAGCGCAGCGCTGCCGGTACCTCCGGCCCTGCAAAAACGATATCGGTAAACGGAACATGGATTTCCCAAAGCGGGGCTACCTGTCTGCTGAACAGCTTTTCGTAGTTGGCCATGGTCCATTCCTGAGGCCACCACTGAGGTGAGGTTGCGTTGATCGCCTGTGGTGTCTTAAAGGAACCGGTAATGATCCAGTAAAGTGGAAATGTAAAACCAATGGCCAGAATGATAATGGTCAGGTAAGCCAGGACTTTGTATAATTTTGTCTTACTGAATTTTGTTTTCATAGCTTCCCCTCCCTACTTTTCACTGGTTAATTTAAACTGTACTGCGGAGAGAACCGCAATAATAATAGCAAGAACAACGCCCATAGCGTTTCCGTAGCCATAGCGGTACAGCTTGAAGGCGGTGTGGTAGATATAGTACATAATGGTATCTGTACTGTGATTTGGTCCGCCGCTGGTAAGAAGCTGGATCAGGGCAAAGCACTGGAAACTGTTGATAGTTGTAATAACCAGAATGTAAAGAGTGGTAGGTTTGATCTGAGCCCATTTAATCTTCCAGAATACCTGAAGATGATTGGCGCCGTCTACCTGAGCCGCTTCTACAAGAGACTGATCCACATTGTTCAGGGCGGATACATAAAGTACGATAGGCTGTCCTACGGAAGTAGTGATCAGAATCAGGATAATACAGCCCAGAGCGTATTTTTCATCGCCCAGCCAGTTGATATTCTTATCCAGGATACCGGTTGTTTTTCCAAGATAATTGAAGATGCCGTAATAGTTGTTGAACATCCATTTCCATACAACTGTAACTGCTACGGAACCGGTGACTACCGGAAGATAGAATACGCATCGGAACAGTGAGCAGAGAGGACCGGACATGTTGTTGAGAACGGATCCTACCCACAGAGAAAAGATGCAGGTTACCGGAACGGAAACAATTACAATGATAAATGTGTTTTTCAGTGCACCCAGGAAAACCGGGTCTGCAAACAGCTCCTTGTAGTTGGCAAGCCCGATGAAAATATCTTCACGGTTCATGGTAGAATCAAAGAAACTGGTAATGATGCACTGAGCCATTGGATAAATAACAAATCCAAGGAAAAATACCAGACTTGGGAGCATAAATGCATATCCGGCAATTGTTTCTCTCCGGGTGAGAGCTTTGCTGCTCGTTCCGGATTTTTTCTTATTTGCTGCCAAGAGAAATCCTCCTTTCCATTGTCTCAGACAGAGACAGAGCGCCCCTCCGCGCGAAACGCAGGAAGGGCGCCCGAGTTCTTACTGTACAAATTTAACGAATATGCAGTTGCTGTTTCGTAAAAAATTATTTAGCTACTGCAGCGTTTGCAGTTGTGGTGAATTCTTCAACTGCGGTCTTAACATCTGTGCCGGATCCAATCTGCTGAAGCATGTTCCACCATGCAGTACGAGCCTCTGCCCATCCGCCGACTACCTGATAGTAATCGCCCATGTAATCAACAAAGGTAGAATACTCAGTCATCAGATCATCGCCTTCATAAATGTTTCCAAGATCTTTTACAGGCCAGTAGCTGGAAGCTTTCACGCTTTCTACAACCTGTTTTTCGTCGTTTGCCATAAAGTCGATAAATGTTTTGGAAGCTTCGATTTTTGCCTCGTCGCCGTTATCAAAGATACCGAATCCCCAGATACCGCCGCAGAGCTGCGGATCTCCGCTCTCTGTCGGGAATGCCATTGGAAGAACGTCAAATGCGATGTTTTCAAGATTATTTTTTTCCTGTGCAACGTTCCAGCAGAATGCCATAGCAAGTGTGCCGTTGCAGAACAGGTTGATCTCGTCGCCGCCCTGAAGGGATGCGTCAAAGTTGATTCCGTCCATTCCGGAAAGAAGCTCAAGAGCTTTGATGTTTTCTTCGCTGTTAGCAGTGTATTCTGTGTGTTCCGGATTTGTGAAAGTGCCGCCATAGAGGTTATTGACAAGAGCACGTGTACCCTGGTCGCCGCCCTGACCGGAATCGTAAACAGCCTTTACAGCTTTCTGGAAGTCTTCTGTAGTCCAGGTGCGTGTTTCTTCATCAATATACTGCATAGCATCTGCAGCCTCGAAGATATCTTTGTTGATCGCCATAGTGTGAGCGGTCATACAGAGAGGATACTCATAGTAAACGCCGTCGTTGTTCTTGCAGGCAGCCTCAACAGAAGGATAGATTGCTTCTTTGGCTTCGTCTGTCCAGAGATCTGCCAGATCTACCATCAGTCCTTTTGCGCCCCAGTTTGCAACCAGACGCTCCGGTCCTTCCAGAACGATATCCGGTGCCTGTCCGCCTTCGATCGCGGTGTTGATCTGGTCATCGCCGTTGGTGTAGTCCAGATATTCTACAGTTACATTGATCTCCGGATGTGCTTCGTTGAAGCTTGCGATGAGACCGTCAACAGTTTCAGCGTCTCCCCAGCTTCCGATTGGATAGGTCCATAAAGTAATGTCTGTAGCTTTTTCTTCTTCAGCAGCAAATGCGGTTACAGGAAAAGCCAGTGTGCACGCTAATGCAAGTGCTAAGATTTTACGATACTTCATATTGGTATCCTCCTTCTTTTTTGATTGCCTGTGTTGGTAATCATCTCTAAATTGTTACTTCGATAGTAATTGTTTTTTCGTGATTTTGTCAATAGAAAACGGGAAAAATTTTAAAAGTTT
>NZ_CABVDF010000053.1:0-15082 GCF_902497045.1 uncultured Blautia sp.
AGCTTACCTTTAAGGGAGGAATTCATCCTTATGAGGGCAAGGAACTGTCAAAAAACAGACAGATTGAGAAATATCTTCCAAAAGGAGAGATGGTATATCCTCTGTCTCAGCACATAGGAGCACCTTCTGCGGCCTGTGTAAATAAGGGGGATCGTGTCCTTGTGGGACAGAAAATTGCCGAAGCAAACGGTTTTGTTTCCGTGCCTCTTCATGCTTCTGTTTCCGGAACGGTAAAAGGAATTGAAAAAAGACTGACTGCTACTGGCGGAATGGCCGATTCTATTATTATAGAAAATGATCAGCAGTATGAAGAAGTCGAATTTCATGGAGCCGATCTTTCTGCACTTTCCAGAGAAGATATTATATCCAGAATCCGGGAGGGCGGAGTTGTGGGAATGGGAGGCGCCGGTTTTCCCACACATGTAAAACTGTCACCCAAGGAACCGGATAAGATTGAATATGTTCTTGTAAATGGTGCAGAGTGTGAGCCTTATCTTACCAGTGATTACAGAAGGATGCTGGAGGAACCGGAAAAAGTAGTAGCAGGACTTGAAGTGATTCTGAAGCTGTTCGATCATGCAAAGGGATATATTTGTATTGAAGACAATAAGCCGGACTGTATTGAGAAGATGAAAAAACTCATCAAAGATAATCCGCGTATGGAAGTAAAGGAACTGATGACAAAATATCCTCAGGGTGGTGAGCGTACTCTGATCTATGCTGCAACAGGACGAGAAATCAATTCATCTATGCTTCCGGCAGATGCAGGCTGTGTTGTTGATAATATTGATACAGTTGTTGCTGTTTATAAAGCGGTTATTCTGGGACGGCCGGTTATGAGCAGAATCGTTACAGTTACCGGAGATGCCATAGCGGAACCCAGAAATTTTACAGTGCTTACAGGGACGAATATGGAAGAACTGATCGATGCTGCAGGAGGATTAAAGAACAATACCGCAAAAGTTATTTCCGGAGGTCCTATGATGGGGTTTGCTATGTATGATCTTCATGTCCCCTGTGTGAAGACTACATCTGCATTTCTCTGCCTTGAGCATGATGCAGTGTCTGAATCAAAAAAACAGGCCACTGCCTGTATCAACTGCGGACGATGTGTAAGCGTCTGTCCGGGACATGTACTTCCGGCACGCCTTGCCACTCTTGCAGAAAGAGGAGATATGGCAGGATTTGAAAAAATGAATGGAATGGAATGCTGTGAATGCGGCTGCTGCAGTTATATATGTCCTGCAAAAAGACCGCTGACCCAGAGTATCAAATCTATGCGGAAAATGGTACTTGCCAGCCGTAAAAAGAAATAGGGGAGGAAGAGGAATGGAACAAAAATATAACGTGTCATCAAATCCGCATGTAAGGGATGCGATGACCACAAGCAGGATCATGCAGCTGGTGGTGATTGCGCTTCTTCCTGCAGCTTTATTTGGAATCTGGAATTTTGGTTTCCATGCATTTCTTGTAGTTGCAGTAACAGTGCTCTCCAGCGTTATGTTTGAATGGATTTATGATAAACTGATGCACAAGCCAGATACAATCACTGATTTCAGTGCGGTTGTTACCGGGCTTCTTCTTGCGCTGAATATGCCGCCGCAGATTCCGCTGTGGATGCCGGTTCTTGGAAGTGCTTTTGCAATTATTGTTGTAAAACAGCTTTTTGGCGGACTTGGGCAGAACTTTATGAACCCCGCACTGGCTGGACGTTGTTTCCTGATGATCTCCTTTGCTGGCCGTATGACAGATTTTGCCGTATCAGACAGCTTTCGGGGAGCAGTAGATACGGTTACAGGGGCAACACCTCTGGCTGCTTTGAAAGCACAGGGATTTATTGAGGGAACTTCTGTTCCGGTAAAAAATCTCTTTTTTGGAAATATCCAGGGTACAATTGGAGAGACCTCCGCTTTAGCGATCCTGATCGGGGCGGTGATTCTTTTGGCTTTTAAAGTAATTGATCTGAAGATACCCCTTACATATATTGGAAGCTTCACTGTGTTTGTAATCGTCTATATGCTTTGTACCGGAATGGGATTCGATGGAAATTATCTTCTGAGCCATCTTTTTGGCGGCGGTCTGATGCTGGGAGCCTGGTTTATGGCGACAGATTATGTGACCACACCTATCACATTTAAAGGTCAGCTTGTTTATGGCTGCTGTCTGGGTGTGGTAACTGCCGTATTCCGTCTGTTTGGCGGTTCTGCAGAAGGCGTATCCTACGCGATCATTTTCTGTAATCTTCTGGTTCCGCTTATTGAAAAGGCTACTTATCCGGTTGCTTTTGGAAAAGGAGGGAAGAAAGCATGAGTATTTTAAAGGATACGATTTCTATTACTGCGATCACTCTGGCAGCCGGGCTGGCGCTGGGAGTTGTCCAGGACATTACTGCAGATCCCATTGCCCGGCAGAAACTGAAGGCAAAGCAGGAGGCTTATAAAGCTGTCTTTCCTGAAGCTGAAAAATTTGGCGAAGTTGTACTGGATGACATGGCAGAAGAACTTGCAGGAACGTTAAGTGAAAATGGCTATGGTGCACAGAATATTGATGAAGTCATGACAGCTTTTGACTCTTCTGACAATGAGATCGGTTATGCATTTACCATTACCACATCAGAGGGATATGGAGGAGACATTCAGTTTGCTATGGGTGTCCAGGCTGATGGAACCTTAAACGGGATTTCTATTCTTTCTATTGGAGAGACTGCCGGTCTTGGAATGAAGGCAGACACAGATGCTTTTAAGGATCAGTTTAAAAATAAAAATGTAGAAAAATTCAAATATACAAAAAGCGGTGCATCTGCAGAAGATGAAATCGATGCCCTGAGCGGTGCGACGATCACTACCAATGCCATGACCAATGGTGTGAATGCAGGTCTCTGTGCATTTCAGTATATGGAAGGAGGAGCTCAATGAAAGCAAATACACCATCAGAACGACTGATTAACGGTATTATCAAAGAAAATCCTACCTTTGTGCTGATGCTGGGTATGTGTCCCACGCTTGCTGTAACTACATCAGCTGTAAATGGTATCGGAATGGGGCTGACTACCACAGCTGTTCTGGCAGCATCAAATCTTTTGATCTCATTGCTTCGCAAATTTATTCCGGACGGAGTACGTATGCCTGCGTTTATTGTTGTGGTTGCCTCTTTTGTTACAATTGTCCAGATGCTTCTGGAAGGCTTCCTGCCGACTCTCTATGCGTCTTTAGGATTATATATTCCGTTGATCGTTGTAAACTGTATTATTCTTGGGCGTGCAGAGGCATATGCTTCCAAGAATCCTCCCCTGCCGTCTTTGTTTGACGGAATTGGTATGGGGCTTGGCTTTACCCTGAGCATTACCTGCATCGGTGCTGTGAGAGAACTGATCGGTGCCGGACAGCTTTTTGGACGCCAGATTCTTCCTCTTGCAGATGCCGCAGCGGGAAAAATGGGTTATGAGCCGGTTACGATCTTTATTCTGGCTCCGGGCGCATTCTTTGTTCTTGCGCTTCTGGCAGCAATTCAGAACAAGTTTAAACTGGGAGCTGCAAAGAAAGGCATTGATCCAAGTAATCCGGACAAATGCGGCGGCGCCTGTGCTTCCTGTGGAAATACCATGTGTAAAGGAGGGAAACACGAATGAAAGAATTAATGCTGATCATTGTGGGCTCTGCTCTTGTTAATAATGTTGTTCTGAGCCAGTTTCTGGGGCTGTGTCCTTTTCTGGGCGTTTCCAAAAAGACGGAAACTGCGGCAGGTATGGGGGGAGCGGTTATTTTTGTCATTACACTTTCATCCTTTGTTACCAGTGTGATCTATCAGTTTATTCTGGTTCCCACCCATATGGAATATCTGCAGACCATTGTTTTTATTCTGGTGATTGCGGCTCTCGTGCAGTTTGTGGAAATGTTTCTTAAAAAAGCAATGCCTTCTCTGTATCAGGCTCTTGGCGTATATCTTCCTCTGATCACTACCAACTGTGCAGTTCTTGGTGTGGCATTGATCAACGTACAGAAAGAATACAGTATCCTTCAGGGAACTGTGAATGGTTTTGCAACGGCAGCAGGCTTTACTCTGTCGATCATCGTTATGGCAGGTATACGTGAAAAAATAGAATATAATGACATTCCGGAAGCTTTTCGCGGATTCCCGATCGTGCTTATTACAGCAGGATTGATGGCCATCGCGTTTTTCGGGTTTTCAGGATTGATATAAGGGGGCATAAATATGAATATCGGATCAATTATCATAGCCACAGTTGTAGTTGCGGCAGTAGGCCTCTTTATTGGACTTTTTCTCGGTGTCGCAGGAAAAAAATTCGCAGTAGAAACAGATGAGAGGGAAGTTGCCGTCCGTGAGGCTCTTCCGGGAAATAACTGCGGAGGCTGTGGATTTCCGGGCTGTGACGGACTGGCAGCGGCTATTGCAAAAGGAGAAGCGCCTGTCAATGGATGTCCGGTAGGCGGAGATGCTGTAGGAAAAGTAATCGCAGGTATCATGGGACAGGAGGTTGTGGAAACTGTCCGCCAGGTGGCTTTTGTAAAATGTACAGGAACCTGTGAAAAAACAAAAGAAGACTATATTTATACAGGGGTAGAAGACTGTGAAATGATGGCTTTCATTCCTGGAGGCGGAGCGAAAAGCTGTTCTTATGGGTGCATGGGATTTGGAAGCTGCGTAAAAGCCTGCCCTTTTGATGCGATCCATGTGATCAATGGGGTGGCTGTGGTAGACAGAGAGAAATGTAAAGCCTGTGGGAAATGTGTCGCAAAATGTCCACGTCATCTGATCGAACTGGTTCCTTATGAACAAACTGTTTTTGTAGGCTGCAGTTCTCATGACAAAGGCAAAGCGGTAACTTCTGCCTGTGAGGTTGGATGCATTGGCTGTAAAAAATGTGAAAAGACCTGTCCTAACAGTGCGATTACAGTTACAGATTTCTGTGCCCATATTGATTATGA
The DNA here is from genome assembly GCF_902497045.1 of uncultured Blautia sp. Taxonomy (NCBI): domain Bacteria; kingdom Bacillati; phylum Bacillota; class Clostridia; order Lachnospirales; family Lachnospiraceae; genus Blautia; species uncultured Blautia sp. The sequence goes on from NZ_CABVDF010000053.1 coordinate 4,947, forward strand.
AAAATGTACCAATTGCGGAGCGTGTAAGGATGTATGCCCAAGAGGTGTGATCCTGTAGAGGATATCCCGGATGCAGAATTTTCGTTATGGCAAACAGAGTAAGCCATAACAGTGATTCTGTTCCGGGATATTTTTTCGAATGGACGTTTGCTTTTTTTTTATATCTGTGATATCATAAGTCGATGTAATTGACGATTATTTATCACAGGAGTAAGATCTTATGATTTCATTTATAAGAGGTCAGGTGGTGGACTCTACGGAAAATTCTGTGATCGTGGAGACTGCCGGAATCGGCTACGAAATTTTTATGACGGGGACAGCTATTGAAAAGGCAGTTCGTTCTGAGGGAAAGGTTAAAATACATACATACTTTCATGTGCGAGAGGATGTTATGCAGCTCTTTGGTTTTCTTTCCAGAGACGATCTTCATATGTTCCGGCTTCTTCTGGGAGTTAACGGGATAGGACCAAAAGCAGCCCTTGGAGTGCTTGCAGGTCTTACTGCAGACGAGCTGAGTTTTGCCATTCTTTCAGATGATGTAAAAACTCTTTCCCGTGCACCCGGAATAGGGAAAAAAACTGCTCAGAAACTGATTTTAGAGTTAAAAGACAAGCTGAAACTGGAAGATGCTTTTGAGAAAAAAATGCTCCATCAGCAGGAAGAAGCTATAGCGGCAGGAGAAAATATCCTGGATGGAAGTAAAGAAGCGGTAGAAGCTCTTGTTGCACTGGGATATTCCAGTACGGATGCCCTTCGGGCAGTACGAAAAATAACAGATGTGGCTCCGGATGATGTAGAAGCTATCCTGAAAGCAGCGCTGAAAAATCTATAGGGGTAAATATGGAAAAAAGAATGATCACTGCTGATGTAACAGAAGAAGATTTTCCTCTTGAAGGGAATCTGCGTCCTCAGACTCTGGAGGAGTATATCGGTCAGGAAAAAACAAAAAAAACATTAAAAATTTATATAGAAGCTGCCAGACAAAGACATGATGCGTTGGATCATGTGCTTTTTTATGGACCTCCGGGACTTGGAAAAACTACACTTTCCGGGATTATTGCCAATGAAATGGGAGTACATATGAAGGTGACTTCCGGTCCGGCTATTGAAAAGCCAGGAGAAATGGCGGCAATTCTTAATAATCTGCAGGAGGGAGACATTCTTTTTGTAGATGAGATCCATCGTCTGAACCGTCAGGTAGAAGAGGTGCTTTACCCGGCAATGGAGGATTTTGCTATTGATATCATGATCGGAAAGGGAGCCTCTGCACGTTCCATACGTCTGGACCTGCCAAAGTTTACGCTGGTTGGGGCTACCACAAGAGCAGGACTGCTTTCCGCTCCTCTCAGGGATCGTTTTGGTGTAATGCATCATTTGGAGTTCTATAATCAGAAAGAACTGGAAACGATCATTCTGCGCTCTGCCCAGGTACTTGACGTAGAGATCGACAGCAGAGGTGCAGCAGAGATTGCAAAGAGATCCAGAGGAACGCCTCGATTAGCCAATCGCCTTCTGAAACGTGTACGTGATTTTGCCCAGGTAAAATATGATGGCAGGATCACCTATGAGGTGGCGGTTTTTGCGCTGGATCTTCTGGAAGTGGATCAGTATGGTCTTGACAAGATAGACAGACGGATTTTAAAAACTTTGATCGTAAACTTTAAAGGCGGTCCGGTAGGATTGGAAACTCTTGCTGCTGCCATAGGGGAGGATTCAGGCACTCTGGAAGATGTTTACGAGCCTTATCTTCTCCAGAATGGATTCCTGAATCGTACTCCAAGAGGCAGGATGGCATCTGCTCTGGCATACAGTCATCTTGGTTATGAAAAGATTTCGTAAAAAATTCTATACATTTTGACATAATTCGAGTATAATAGAATGAGATATGGACAATTCAGGAAATTAATATACACAGGAGGCTTTGTATGGCAGTCAAGAATACGGCACAGGTTGTGATCGGAGGAAAGATCATCACTTTGGGTGGCTATGAATCTGAGGAATATTTTCAGAAGGTAGCATCCTATATAAATAATAAAATTGCGGAGCTGAGCGAAATGCCGGGCTATTCCAGGCAGCCTATGGAGACCAAGCATACACTGCTTAGTCTGAATGTGACAGATGACTATTTTAAGGCAAAAAAGCAGGCTGAGATCTTTGAACAGGATCTTCAGCAGAAAGACCAGGAAATGTACGAGCTGAAGCATGAACTGATCTCTCTCCGTCTGAAGATTGAGGAGGCGGAGAAGAAGCAGCAGGAAGCTGAGCAGCAGAAGGTGCTCCTTGAAGGCAAGGTTAAGGAGCTGGAAGGTGAGGTTGACTCATTACTAAAGTAAAGGTTGGAAGGGGATTGCTTCGGTAGTCCCCTTTGTCTGTTTCATGAAATATGTGGGAGGATCAGTCCTCCGTTATCAAAGATAAGAGAGGGATTATGACAGATTTCAGTAAAGTAGAGCTGCTGGCGCCGGCAGGCTCTTATGAGGCATTTCAGGCAGCCATTGGGGCTGGGGCAGATGCTGTTTATCTTGGAGGCCCGGATTTCGGAGCCAGAGCATATGCTAAAAATTTTACACAGGAGGAGCTTGTCCGTGCAATCCGGACAGCCCATATTCATGGAAGAAAGCTATATCTTACAGTTAATACACTTTTAAAGAACCGGGAACTGAAAGAGCGGCTTTATGATTCCTTAAAGGAAGTTTATGAAGAAGGACTGGACGGGGTGATCGTACAGGACATGGGGGTTCTTCGTTTTATTCGGAACACATTTCCGGATCTTCCGGTTCATGCAAGCACGCAGATGACAGTGACAGGACCTGAAGGAATGAAATTTCTTGAAAGTCTTGGAGTTACCCGGGTAGTTCCTGCCAGAGAGCTGAGCATTAAGGAAATTTCCGATATGCATAAGGCAAGTCCAATTGAGATAGAAACATTTATACATGGTGCGCTTTGCTACAGTTTTTCCGGCCAGTGCCTGATGAGCAGCATCCTGGGAGGCCGAAGCGGAAACAGAGGACGCTGTGCCCAGCCCTGCCGTCTTCCTTATCAGACTGGAGAGCCGGGGAAGCATTTTTCAAAAGAGAAGGAGAGCTGTCCATTAAGCCTTAAGGATATCTGTACTCTTGATATTCTGCCGGAGATCATTGAGGCAGGCGTAATGTCTTTGAAAATTGAAGGAAGGATGAAGCAGCCGGAGTATACGGCTGCAGTAACAGGAATCTATCGGAAATATCTGGATATATTAAAAGAAAACAGAGCATCCTATAAAGTAGATGAAAGAGACAGAAAATTTCTTCTGGATGCATTTAACAGAGGGGGATCCTGTCAGGGATATTATAAACAGCATAATGGACCGGATATGATAGTCTTTCATAATCATAAAAAAACATCGGTTACTTCTGTAAAGACTTTTTCGGTGAAGAAAAAGATCAGAGGAAATCTGATCCTTTATCCGGAGAGCCCGGCCATTCTCCATGTTTCCTGCGGATCAGCAGAAGCTGTTGTCTCTATGGGAGAAGTGCAGTATGCAAAGGAACATCCCATGGAAGAAGCAAGGATCCGGCAGCAGATGGAAAAGCTTGGAAATACAGAGTTTGTATGGGAAGATCTGGATGTTCAGATGAGCGGCCAGATTTTTATTCCGGTGAAGATATTAAATGAATTAAGAAGAGAAGCGCTTTTTCAGTTAGAAGAAGAAATCCTGAAAAAATACAAAAGAAAAGCAGAAGTGAATCCGGTATATGCATGCGACTGGGAATTGGAAGAACGGAAAGCTTTAAAACAGAAAGCTGTTTTGGAAAAACCACTGCTGTATGCCTCCTGCGAAACAAAAGAACAGGCAGAAGCCGCATGGGAATCCCCGGATCTTACAGGCCTGTATCTTCCTTTTGACATCATGAAGGATTTTATGGAGCGGGATCGTTATAAAGAAAAGGAGCTTTACCTTTCGCTTCCAAGGATCGTAAGAGGAGCTATGCCGGAAGAGTACCTGAAGGAAGCAGCTCAGTGGATAGCTTTGGGTATGAAAGGCTTTCTTGTACATGATCTGGAGGGGTATGGAATGCTCCGTAAAGCAGGATTTCAAAAATACTGTGTGGCAGATGCGTCTTTATATACCTGGAATGATGAAGCATGTGCATTCTGGAGAGAAGAGGGAATCCTTCGGAATACGATGCCGATGGAACTGAATGAAAAAGAGCTTTTTCACAGAGACAGTCGGGACAGTGAATGTATCATTTATGGATATCTTCCTCTTATGATCTCGGCTCAGTGCGTTCGGAAAAATTCAGGACGCTGTGACGGCCAGGAGAAGACTATGGTACTCAGAGACCGTTATGATAAGGAGTTTACCAGTTCCTGCATCTGCCATCCGTGGAAAACCGGAACTACAAAAGGAAAAGAGTACTGTTATAATATAATCTATAACAGCATCCCTTATGGACTTTTAAGAGAAAGCAGCAAAGTCAAAAAAATCGGAGCAGAATCTCTGCGCCTTGCTTTTACCCTGGAATCCGGAGAAGAAACAAAGCAGATCCTGAAAGAGTTTGCGGAAGTGTATCTCCGGGGACAGTCTGCACCCTCCAGAGAGTTTACAAAGGGACATTTTAAAAGAGGAGCCGAATAAGGGCATATGATTAATGTTATTGTTGAATTATCAAAGTATCTGATATTAACACTGATGGTTGTTTATACCTTCCACTGTTTTTACACAGTACGTCAGCAGGATGAGGAAGAAAAAAACAGTCTGCTGCGTCAGCAGCTGATTCTGATTTTCTTTATGGATTTTACTGCGTTTCTGGTGATCTATCTAAAAACCTTTGATTTTAATGTGATCATCTTTTATATCGAAATGCTGGTGTTTTTTGCAGCAGTGCAGATATTGTACCGGATTTTTTATAAAAAGGCATCTTTGCTGCTTCTGAATAATATGTGTATGCTGCTCAGCGTTGGCTTTATCATGCTGTGCAGGCTGGATATTACCACAGCAACAAAGCAGCTGGTCATTGCGGCAGCTGCCAGCGGAATCGCGCTGATCATACCGGTTATGATACGGAAGATGCGGTTTCTTAGAAGGCTGACCTGGCTGTACGCAGGCGTAGGAATCATCCTTTTGGCGGCAGTATTCCTTTTGGCACGGACAAGCTATGGCGCTAAACTTTCTCTTATGGGAGTCCAGCCATCTGAAGTGATAAAGATCACATTTGTGTTCTTTATGGCTTCAATTCTGTCTCGTGACACCAGTTTTCCAACAGTTGTGAAAGCAACGATTATTGCAGGGCTCCATGTGGTGATACTGGTATTGTCCAGGGATTTGGGAAGCGCAGTCATCTTTTTTGCTGCTTATCTGGTAATGATCTATGTGTCTACCAAAAAAGCTGCTTATCTGGGGCTGGGAATTGCAGGAGGAAGTACAGGCGCAGTGATCGCTTATTTCCTGTTTGGCCATGTACGTCAGAGGGTAAGCGCCTGGAAAAACCCTATGGCAGTTTACCAGAATGAGGGCTATCAGATTGTTCAGTCCTTATTTGCAATTGGCACCGGAGGATGGTTTGGAATGGGACTTTGCCAGGGATCGCCGGGCTCTATTCCTGTTGTCAAAAATGATTTTATCTTCAGTGCCATCTGTGAGGAGCTGGGAGGAATTTTTGCCATCTGCCTTATCCTGGTATGCATGAGCTTTTTCCTGATGATCGTCAATATCGCCATCCGGATCAAAAATCCTTTCTATAAACTCATTGCCCTTGGGTTAGGAACGGAATATGCATTTCAGGTGATCCTGACTATTGGAGGAGCAACAAAATTTATTCCTATGACAGGTGTTACCCTGCCGCTGGTAAGCTATGGAGGAAGTTCTGTTATGAGTACAATACTGATGCTTGCCATTATCCAGGGTCTGTATATATTAAGAGAAGATGAGGACGAGGAATTTGAGAGACGTAGAAAAGAAGCAGCGCAGAGAATACGAGCGAGAGAGGAAGCGCGAAGAGCAAGAGAGATCTAAACGCAGACGGGCAAGAAACAAAGAATATACTTATGTTTCCTGGTTTTTTGTGGCAGTTTTTGCAGCTATGATAGGCTATCTTGTTTATTTTAATGTGGTAAAAAGTGAAGATTTTATAAACAGTCCTTATAATACAAGACAGGATACTTTTTCTGACCGTGTAATAAGGGGACAGATTCTTTCTTCAGATGGGGAGATACTGGCAAAGACAGATGTATATGAGGATGGTACAGAGGATCGTATTTATCCTTATGCAAATGTATTTGCTCATGTGGTCGGATATGATTCCAATGGAAAAAGCGGTCTGGAGTCAGAAGCGAATTTCCAGCTTTTGAGTTCTCATGAATTTTTTCTGAATCAAATGAAAAATGAATTTCTGGGAAGGAAAAATATGGGTGATACGGTGATCTCCACTTTAAGCGCAGAATTGCAGACAACTGCATATTATGCTCTTGGAGACCGAAGAGGGGCAGTAGTTGCCATAGAACCGTCTACAGGAAAAATCCTTGCCATGGTCAGCAAACCTGACTTTGACCCAAATAGTATTGCTGAAAACTGGGACTGGCTTGTCAGTGATGAAACCAACTCCAGTCTTCTGAACCGGGCTACCCAGGGACAGTATCCTCCGGGCTCTACGTTTAAGATAGTTACGGCTCTTGACTATTTCAGAAAAAATAAAAGTTTTAATGGATATTCTTATCTTTGTGAGGGAAGTATTACAAAAGAGGACCACACCATTCGATGCTATAATGGGAATGTTCATGGACAAGAGGATTTTTATTCTGCATTTGCATCCTCCTGTAACTGTGCTTTTGCAGAAATGGGAACATCTCTTGGAGGCGCTTCTTTACGGGAGACAAGTGAAGACCTGCTTTTTAATAAAAAGCTTCCTTTTACTTCGTATAAAAAAAGCGTATTCAGTTTGAATGGAAAATCAGGAATTCCTCTTACAATGCAGACTGCTATCGGTCAGGGAAATACTCTGGTTTCTCCGGCTCATATGGCACTTATTATCTGTGCCATTGCAAATAATGGGGTGGTGATGAAACCTTATCTGATCGATCAGGTAGTAAATAATACAGGAGAGCATGTAAGCACTACACAGCCGGAGGCTTATAAACGTATTATGACAAAAAACGAAGCCACTATGCTGGGAGAGCTGATGAAAGATGTTGTAGAGTACGGTACGGCGTCGGCTCTTTCGGGACAGGGCTATACGGCCGCTGGAAAAACAGGATCTGCAGAATATGATGAGTATGGTTCCAGTCATTCCTGGTTTGTGGGATACTCTAATGTGGACGATCCGGATCTGGCTGTGGCTGTGATCGTAGAGGGCGGCGGAACAGGAAGTGAGGCTGCTGTACCGATCGCATCACAGATCTTTAACGCATATTATTATTGATATATTCTGTATGGCAGAACAAATTCTTGCCAGTTTACTGAAAAAGAGTTATACTATATCCAGTTATATATAATTCACACGCGATACAGGAGGAAATTGCAGATGATAGAAGCAACAAGCTGTGGCGGTGTGGTAATTTATCGTGGTAAGATACTGGCTTTATATAAGTCTTACAAAAACAGATATGAAGGCTGGGTATTGCCAAAAGGGACTGTTGAGCCGGGAGAGACCCATATTCAGACGGCGCTTCGGGAGGTCAGAGAAGAAGCAGATGTCAGAGCCTCTGTTGTGAAATATATTGGCAAAAGCCATTATAATTTTACTGTTCCAGAGGATATGGTCACAAAAGAAGTACATTGGTACCTGATGACGGCAGATAATTATCATAGCAAACCTCAGAGAGAAGAGTTTTTTGTAGATTCCGGATATTATAAGTTTCATGAGATCTACCACCTTCTTCGATTTTCTAATGAAAAACAGATTGTGGAAAAGGCCTATCAGGAATATCTGGAATTACGGAGTCAGGGACTCTGGGGCAAAAAGTAGCAGGGTTGTGTTTTGACGCAGCCCTGTTTAGATTTACATAGAAAGGGGAATCCTGTTAATGCTGAAATGGTTGGACGACTATTATATCGGGGAAACTGTCCGGAATGCGGAAGAGATACGGCAAAAGCTGGATCAGGGGAAATTGGTTCCGGGAATTTATCTTTTGACCCTTTCTGTAAATCCTCATAATATTTTAGAGATTGTTCCGGCAGTTACTTTGTTTCAAAAAACAGCTGCCCGTATATGCCCGGAGATTGTCGGGGTAGCAAAAGGCATAGACGAGGCAATGGAGCTTGTTCGCTCTATTGTACAGACCGTTTATGAAGAGACAGGGGACGTGCAGGTAGAAAAATATATAAAAAACAGGTGAAGGCATGTTACATATTTTATGGATGCTGATCAAGTGGATATTGATTCTTCTGGGGGTTTTTCTGGGGCTGCTGCTGTTTCTGCTGCTTCTGATCCTGTTCTGTCCAGTCAGATATGAGGGCAGGGCGGCAAAGGAAGGCGTGCCTTTTCGCGAGACAGAGGCTGCAATAAAAGTAAGCTGGCTTTTCAGGGGAATTGCTTTTTCGGTGAGGTACAAAAATGGATCCGGATACCAGGAACTAAAGATTTTTGGTGTACCTGTTCTTTCCCTTCTGAAGAAATACCGGAATAAGAAGAATGCTTCTCAAAAAAGAGCAGAAAAAAATGAAACCAGAATACAGGAGCCTGCAGAACAGGAGAAACCAGAACAGGCTCTTGAGAACTCTGCAGAAGAAACTTTGGATCCTGCTCCGTTTATAGAAGATGAGGAAAAAAGATTCGAAAGTACTGCAGAGAAACAGGATTCTGAAAAAAAACAGAATAAAATAGCAAAAATATGGGAGACACTAAAAGACATATGGGAAAGATGCAAAAGTATCCCAAATAACTTTCACAGAATTTCGTTAACAATCAAAGGAATCTGTGATAAAATAGACTGGTGGAAGGCTTTTTTTCAGCATCCCAGAACAAAAGCAGGGATCACATATGCAAGAGAAAAAGTAAGCAGGCTGCTGAGACATGTGTTCCCTGGGAAGATCAGCGGACATGTGGATTTTGGAAGTGAGGATCCTTCTGTGACAGGAACCGTGCTTGCTTTATTAGGGATGACTATGCCGCTGCATCAGAACAGGATTGAGTTCGTTCCTGTATTTGAGAACAGAAATCTTCTGGAAGGAAATGTGACAGTAAAGGGACGTATTTATTGTATTGTTCCGGTTGTTATACTTTTGAAGTTATATTTTAATCAGGATATTAAATACATCATTAGAAGATGGAAACATAAGGAGGTCTGAATATGGCAAACGAAAATAATTTTAAGGATACGGTGAATTCTCTCTTTAAAGGACTGGACAGCTTTATTTCTGCTAAAACTGTGGTTGGAGAGGCGATACATGTGGGAGATACTATCATCCTTCCGCTTGTGGACGTAGCTTTTGGTGTAGGTGCAGGAGCCTTTGAAGGTGACAAGAAAAGCAACGGCGGCGGTGGAATGACCGGAAAGATGACACCAAGCGCAGTCCTTGTGATCCAGAATGGAAGCACCAGACTGGTAAATATTAAAAATCAGGACGGACTGACAAAGGTTCTTGATATGGTGCCGGATTTTGTGGATCGATTTGCTTCTGGAAAAAATTCCTATGAGTCAGAGGGAACAGAAGTTTAAGTGCCGGATCGGACAGGAGAAAACAGTGTTCCTGGAAGTCTTTTCTGCATAAGATAGTATAGACCAAAGAGAAAGAGGTTACAGATTGTGGGAAGACTTCTGGGACTGATGCTGTTCTGCATTGGAATAGGAATGGTGATAGGAATGCTGATCGCGGAAAGCGCGGTAATTGTAATAGCAGCAGGTCTGTGTCTGCTGTGCGGATATCATTTATTCTGCAGATAAAAAATTCCCCACGCGGCTGCGAGGGGAATTTTTAAATTTTTTGAATATTATGCTCTTTCAACTTTTCCGGATCTCAGACAAGAAGTACATATATACATCTTTTTAGCTCCGCCTGTAGCAGTCTTAACTTTTACAGACTTAACATTGGATTTCCACATTTTATTGGATCTTCTATGGGAATGACTTACATTATTTCCGAAATGAGCTCCTTTTTCGCAAATTGCGCACTTAGCCATGACAGCACCTCCTTGACGCTTTTTTTCAACAGGTTAATC
>NZ_CABVDF010000054.1:0-14783 GCF_902497045.1 uncultured Blautia sp.
GCCGTCTATAACCGCCGCGCATTAAGAAATGGTTGGAGATTCCTGTCTCTGAATACGGGCTGATTTACACCTCAAATAGTATAGCACAAAAGATATTGTGTGTAAATAACAATTTATTTTTTTGTAAGATCCTGTCCCTCTTCATCTGTAAGTGAAAAGGCAATGTTTGTCGCATGGTCAGCTACTCGCTCCAGCCCGGACAGAATGTCTGAGAACATCATACCTGCTGATGCCGTACATTCATTTCTTGTAAGTCGCTGAATATGAGATTCCTGAAGTTCTCTTTCCATACGGTCGATCCTGTCTTCCAGATCCAGGATTTCCTGCATGTGCTCCTGATTATTATGAGAGAACATATCCAGTGCATAAGTAGTGATCTTTACTACCATATCAAGCATTTCATTCAGCTCTCTCTTAGCCTGAGGACTGAATTCCACCTGATTTTCCATTCTCTGTTTTGCTGCATCTGCTACATTTTCTGCATGATCTCCGATACGCTCAATGTCATTGACCACATGGAAAAGTCCGCCGATACTCTTTTTATCGTCTGTAGGAATAGTAGTCTGGTTTACTTTTACAAGATAATCTGTTATGGCATGATTCAAAAGATTGATCTGATCCTCTGTCTCATAAACTTCCTGGATTTCTTTCTCATTCATTGTGAAAAATGCATCCATAGAAGCTTTCAGGTTACGGATAGCGATATTTCCCATACGCTCCATCTCTCTGGTAGCCTCAAATACTGCTGTTGTAGGAGAGAATACAGATTTTTCACCAATATACTGAAGCTGGAATTCCTGTGCTGCCGGTTTGTCTTCTTCCCGTACAAATAAACCTGTAAGCTTAACGATCTGCTTAATAAACGGAAACAGAAGCAGTACTTCCGCAACTTTGATCAAGGTATGAGCATTGGCAACTTCTCTTGCCACATTTCCATGAGACATAACGCTGAGCATATGGGTAATAGGCTCCAGTGCAAAACTGAATACCAGATACATAACTGCTGTTCCAATAATGTTAAAGAACAAATGGATCAGCGCTGCACGCTTGGCAATTTTCTTGCCATTGATAGAAGCAAGAAGCGCAGATACACAGGATCCGATATTACATCCAAAAATTATAAAGTAGCAGATACGGATATCCAGAAGTCCCTGCTGTGCAAGAAGAAGGACGATACCTACTGTTGCAGAGGAACTCTGAAGCACAGTAGTCACTACAATACCCACAATAACCGCCAGAAAATGACTGGTCAGTGAGCTCATGATCTCTACTACCTGCGGTGACTCACGAAGTACAGACATAGAATCTGACATTCCGGAAAGTCCCATAAAAAGAATACCAAATCCCAGAAGGACTTCTCCTGCTCTCTGGATCTTTGTTTTATTACAGAACATTACCATGATCACACCTGCCATAACAATAGCCGGTGCAAGTGCAGACAGATTTAAAGAAATCAGCTGCGAAGTTACTGTGGTACCGATATTGGCACCCATGATCACGCCTGCTGCCTGATAAAGATTCATCAGTCCGGAATTTACAAAACTGACTACCATAACCGTAGACGCACTTGAAGACTGGATCACCGCCGTAAAAAATGTTCCGACGAGGATTCCTCTTAACGGAGTTTTTGTAAAAAACTCCAGAATACTTCTCATTTTAGCCCCTGCTGCTTTTTCCAGGCCATCGCTCATAAGCTTCATGCCGTACAAAAACATACCAAGGCCGCCCATTAACCCAAGAATAATCCCTGCCATTCTCTGTTCTCCCTTGTATATTCTTTCTTTATCAATGATCTTCCTATTAAAGAAAATGTATATTTACCGACCTTATTGCAGAATATCATCTGCTGAAATAATCTTTTCCTTTACGGATATCTTCCTGAATCTGCTTTTTCAAAGCCTCAAAAGAAGAAAACTTGTGCTCTTCTCTTAAATATTTTCGAAATTCCACGGTACAGGTCTTTCCATAAAGATTTTTTTCACAGTCAAATAAATATGATTCCACTCCTACAAAGGTTTCCCCTATGGTAGGCTTGTAACCTACATTTGTAATGCCAGGATAGATTTCCTGACCAAAACTGGACAACGTGACATAAACGCCATTTGGAGGCAGCAGTTTTTCCGGCATTGGGATGAGATTTGCTGTAGGAAAAAAATCTCTGTGTCCCATTCCCCGTCCATGCTCTACCACCCCGGATATAAAATAATCTCTGCCCAGAAGGGAAGAAACTTTTTCCATATTTCCTTTTGCAAGCTCTTCTCTGATATAGGTACTGCTTATCTTTCTGGTTCCTTCCATTTCCTTGGAAAGAATATCTGCCTTGAAACCATATCTGGCTCCGGCGTTTACCAGAAGATCCGGAGTTCCTTTTCGCTCAAAACCAAACCGAAAGTCTTCTCCTACTGCAACATAGGACGCCTGAAGCGCTCCCACAAGCACCTGGCGTATAAAGCTCTCCGCCTTCATATGCCTGATCTCGCTGTTCAGAGGACATTCCAAAAGCACGTCTACTCCCATATGTTCCAGAAGATCCCTGCGTTCTGCTTTTGTAAAAATTGTTTTTCTGTCTGAAACAAAGGCGATCACGACTGCTGTCGCCCCTGTTTCTTTTTTCTGCTCCAGAATCCTGCTGATCAGCTTTCTGTGTCCTTTGTGTACTCCGTCAAATTTTCCCAAAGTCACTGCACTGCCGCACAATCTTGGAAACTGGCCTTCTATTGTCATGTATTCCATGATCTGCTCCTGACATTCTGCTTCATAAAAACATCTTTACCGGACGATAAGAGGCGCTGGCTTTATGCCACTGGTAAATACCGATAAACACACCCTTGCTGGTATACATCCTGACCCATCCTTCTCTGCATCCAGTTTCTGCCAGATTTTCCCCTACAGGATTTCCATTTTCCAGAAGTCTGTCTGCCATTTCGGTACAGCGGACTGTCGGATAGTTTTCAAGGATTTCCTCAATTCCCACCAAATGTTCTTCCAGTTTGCCTTGCTGCATCAGCTGCTGGATTTCATCCAGAGTCAGACTTTCTTCTAAAGTAAACTGGCCGGAACGTGTACGGAGAAGCTCTTCCATACACCCTCCGCAGCCAAGTTTTTGCCCGATATCATGGCAAAGTGTACGGATATATGTTCCTTTGCTGCAGGTTACGGACAGTTTAATCAGCGGAAAATCCATCTCCATGATCTGAATTTCAGAAAAGGTCACAGGCCGTGCTTTACGTTCTACAGTTTTTCCCTCTCTGGCAAGCTCATAAAGTTTTTTCCCGTTTACTTTCAGAGCCGAATACATAGGCGGGATCTGTTGCTGCTCACCTAAAAAGCTCTCTACGGTTTCTTTAAGCTTTTCTTCTGAAACCTGAACGGGAAGTTCCTTCAGAACCTGTCCTGTCATATCCTGAGTGTCTGTTTCGATTCCAAGATGGAGAACTGTCTCATATGTCTTTTCTTTTTCTGTAAGCATTTCCACAAGACGGGTAGCCTTTCCCAGTACAACAGGAAGAACACCTTCCGCATCCGGATCCAGAGTTCCTGTATGGCCGATTTTTTTCATATGAAGGATACCACGGAGTTTTGCAACCACATCATGGGAGGTAAACCCCTTTTCTTTCCTGACGACTAAAACTCCATCCATCATTTTTCTGTCTCCAGACATATCTGGCGGTATATCTCCCGTGTCACATTGTTGATCACATCATACATAGAGCCTTGAAGATCACAGCCTGCAGCTCTTGTATGTCCGCCTCCGCCAAAATATACAGCCACCTTGCTTACATCCACGTTTCCATTGGATCTGAGAGACACCTTAAAGGTCTGTGTCTCCATTTCATAGAGAAACATCGCGACCTCTACCCCCTTTGTAAGACGAAGCTGACTTACAATTCCATCCAGATCTTTTCCATCTACACCATAGAAATCCATATCCTTTTTTCTCAGATACCCGATAATGCAGGTTCCGTTCATAAGAAGAATGCTTTCTGCCAGCACTCTTCCCATAACCTGGTTCTGCAGATATGTTTTTTCATAAAAGGACTGATCGATGATCCGGTTAAATTCGAAGCCGGTCTTCATCAGTTCTCCGGCTATCCTCATGGTCTCCGGAGAAGTAGATGAGTACTGGAATACTCCTGTATCGTGGATCATGCCTGTGTAAACAGCTGCTGCCACAGACTGATCCACCTTATCCTTATCCATAAGACCATAAAGAACTTCACAGCAGGAGCTTACATCACCTTTTATATAGTTGACATCAGCAAATCCTGTATTGCTTATATGATGATCGATGCAAACGGTCTTTTTAGCCCTGTCAAAATATCTGTCGACGATAGCTAAACGATCTCTTGCACTTACATCACATGTAACAAAAAGGTCAAATTCCTGATCACCGTCTGCCTCTGTATGGATTTCTCCGATTCTGTCAATGTGATCAAAAACAGGCTTGGGAGAATCCAGGTATACCTTAACACTGATTTCCGGATAATTATTTTTTATATACAGGTACAAAGCCATGCAGGAACCAACACAGTCACCATCCGGTCTTATATGTCCGCCGATTCCTACTTTTTTTACACCATCCAGTACTTCAGAAATATTATTCATGATCTATCCCTCTTATTCTTCCTCCGTCATCTCGCGGGAAGCTTCTTTCCTGGTTACCTCATCGATCATTCTCGACATATTTACACCATATTCTATGGATTCGTCCAGAATGAAACGGATCTCCGGCGTATTTCTGAGATTCAGGTTCTTTGCAAGCTGACGCCGGATATAGCCCTCTGCACTTTTAAGTCCTGTGATGGTTGCTTTTTTTGCCTCGTCATTACCAAGCACACTGATATATGCTTTACATGTTTTTAAATCAGGAGCCACTTCTACAGCCATGACAGATGTCATGGGATGAATACGCGGGTCTTTGATCTCGCCTCGGATAATAGCGCTTAATTCCTTCAAAACTTCACCGTTGATCCTTGTATTCTTTATGCTGTTTTTTCTCATTTATGCCTCACTCCTATCTTGGTACCTCCACCATGATATAGGCTTCAACGTGGTCTTCTTCTTTAATGTCATTGAAACCGTCAAATACAAGACCACACTCGTAGCCTGCCTTAACTTCTTTTACATCGTCTTTAAATCTCTTAAGGGATGCCAGCTCGCCCTCAAAGATCTGATCGCCTTCTCTTGTGATACGAACCTTGCAGTTTCTCTGGAACATACCGTCAAGCACATAGCTTCCTGCAATAGTTCCCACACCGGATGCCTTAAACAGCTGGCGTACTTCTGCGTGTCCGATAACTTTCTCTTCATAAACCGGATCAAGCATACCCTTCATAGCGGCTTCTACATCTTCGATCGCCTGATAGATAACTCTGTACAGACGAAGATCTACCCCTTCCTGATCTGCAAGCTGTTTTGCCATTGCATCCGGACGTACATTAAATCCAATGATGATGGCATTGGAGGTAGCCGCAAGAGATACGTCAGATTCATTGACAGCACCTACTCCGCCGTGGATCACACGGACAACAACTTCTTCATTGGAAAGTTTTGTAAGGCTCTGTTTCACAGCCTCTACTGATCCCTGCACGTCTGCTTTAACAATAAGAGGCAGTTCTTTCAGATCACTTGCCTGGATCTGATCAAAAAGATTGTCCAGAGAAAGCTTACCTTTCGTCTCCTCAAGAAGACGGTTCTTATTCTCAGATACAAATGCACCTGCAAAGTTTTTCGCTTCCTTATCACTTGGGAAGGACATCAGGATCTCTCCTGCGTTTGGCACATCTCCAAGTCCCAGGATTTCAACCGGTGTAGACGGACCAGCTTCTTTTACTCTGCGTCCCTTGTCATCCATCATGGCACGTACTTTACCGCTGCATGCACCTGCTGCAATAAAATCTCCTACATGAAGTGTTCCCTTCTGTACAAGAATAGTCGCTACCGGTCCTTTGCCTTTATCAAGCTGTGCCTCAATAACAAGACCTCTTGCCGCACGGTTTGGATTTGCTTTCAGTTCGCATACTTCTGCAGAAAGAAGGATCATTTCCAGAAGGCTGTCGATTCCCTCTCCGGTATGTGCAGAAACCGGTACAAAAATAGTACTTCCGCCCCAGTCCTCCGGGATCAGTTCATATTCAGAAAGTTCCTGTTTTACTCTTTCCACATTTGCACTTGGCTTATCGATCTTGTTGATAGCAACAATGATCTCTACGCCAGCAGCCTTGGCATGGCTGATCGCTTCTACTGTCTGAGGCATAACACCATCGTCTGCCGCAACAACGAGAACTGCAATGTCTGTAGCATTGGCACCGCGCATACGCATAGCCGTAAATGCCTCATGACCTGGTGTATCCAGGAAAGTGATCTTCTGACCGTTGCAATCAACTACATATGCGCCGATATGCTGTGTGATGCCGCCGGCTTCTCCTCTTGTAACGCTGGTATTTCGGATAGCATCCAGAAGAGATGTCTTACCGTGGTCAACATGACCCATAACACAGACTACCGGAGGTCTGGAAACCATATCTTCTTCATTTTCCTCTTCCTCTTTCAGAAGTTCTCCGATCACATCTACTTTTTCTTCCGGTTCTGCAATGATGTCATATCCAAGAGCGATCTCCTGTGCCTTTTCAAAATCGATTTCATGGTTTACGGTTACCATAGTGCCTTCCATGAAAAGTTTTTTCACGATCACTGACGGCTGCATCTTCATAGCCTCTGCCAGTTCACGGATTGTCATCTTCTCAGGAAGTGTGATTTCCTTAACCTCAGGTTTCTTTTCTTCCTGCTTCGGCTGCGGCGTCGGCTTCTGAAGAGCCTTCGGCAGTCTGGACATATTTCTTCTTCCGCCCTGGTTTGGTCTGTGTCCGCCGCCCTGAGATTTGTCAAAATCTTTTTTCTTGTTTTTATTTTCTCTGTCTCGTTCTCTCTTGCTGTCTTTGGAAGTTTTTGTCAGTTCCGGCGTAAATACTGCGTCACTGTCATTTCTTCTTCCTGCTCCCGGACGCTGTCCGGAACGTCCGCCGCCGAAACGGTTATTTCCATCCGGTCTTCCCTGACCTCTGTTGTCGGAAGGTCTTCTGTCTCCCTGGTTTCTGTTATCAGGTCTTCTGTCTCCCTGATTATTTCTTGCAGGTCTTCCCTCACCGTCATTTCTGAATGGACGTCCTTCATTATTTCTGGAAGGTCTTCCCTGACCTCTGTTGTCAGAAGGTCTTCTGTCTCCCTGATTTCTGTTGTCAGGTCTTCTGTCTCCGCCTTTGAAATCACGGCCTCTGCCATTGTCTCTTGCGCCGTCTCTCTGTTCTCTTGGCTGACGGTTCTGAGGTCTCCCCTGATTTCCTTCTGCCGGACGCTGGCTGTTTCTGTTCTGATTATCCGCCTGGCGTTTTGGTGCTTCTGTACTTTTCTGTACAGATGCTTCTGCTGCTTTTGTCTCTGCCGGCTTTCTCACCTGATTTTCAGGCTTTTTAGATACTGTCTCCGCATTTCTAGGAGCTTTTGGCGCCTGCGGTCTTGTACCTGGCTTTTTCTCCTGAACCGGACGTTTTGTTCTGTTTTTGCCTCCATCACTTGCATTCTGCGCATGATAAACGCGGATTATATTTTTTTTCTTTTTGGGAGCCTCCGCTTTCTCTGCTTCTGGCTTCGCTGTTACCATCTTTTCTTCTGTTCTGGAATTATCCACCTTGGTAATCTGCTCCTTTCCCCTTTTTGTTATTTTTTCTGTCAATTTATGATCTGCCATGCAATTTCCTCCTTCAGGCTGATGATTTTCCAAGCTCCTTTAATATCGCTTTTGCAAAATTTTCATCCTGCACGGCAAGGCTTGCACGGAATTCCTTTCCGCAGTATTTTCCCAGTTCCGCTTTGTCACCATAGACATAACACGGCACTTCATAAAATTCACACATGTTCTGAAATTTCTTCCGTGTATTTTCTGATGCGTCTCCTGCCACCAGTACCAGATAACCCTTTCCTGATTTTACAGATTTTTCAGTAGAGAATTCTCCGCTGACTGTTTTTCCGGCCCGTGTTGCAAGCCCTACAAGAGACAGCACCTTTGGATTGCTTTTATTTGTCAAGCTCTTCAAACTCCTTTTTCAGGTCTTCGTAGACCTCCTGCGGGATCCCTGTTTTTAAAGAACGTTCTAATCCATGATTTTTAACCGCCTTATCCAGACATTCCATGGATCTGCAGATATATGCGCCTCTTCCGTTCTTCCTTCCGGTAGCGTCAAGAATAATCTCATTCTCCGGAGTTCTCAGGACCCTCATCATTTCTTTTTTGTTTTTCATTTCCCTGCATCCGGTACACTGGCGCATGGGAATCTTAGTTTTCATTTTCATATTCTTCTTCGCCGTCTTCAGCAGCATCGGTCACTTCTGCTGTTTCAGCTTCTTCAGCTATCTCAGTCTCAGTTTCTTCATTTTCAGCCGGTTCACTGTCATGTTCTTCGTCAAAATATTCCTCCTCAGAATACTCTTCCTCTTCATAATCATACAGTTCTCCAGATTCTTTTGCCTGGGTCTCACTCTTAATATCAATCTTAAAACCGGTAAGACGGGCAGCAAGACGGGCATTCTGACCTTCTTTGCCGATGGCAAGAGAAAGCTGGTAATCCGGCACCACCACAAGGGCTGTCTTTTCATCCGGATCAGCCATAACTGCAATAACCTTTGCAGGGCTCAGTGCATTTTCAATAAGGATCGCCGGGTTTTCATCCCAGTTGATAATGTCGATCTTTTCTCCGCGAAGCTCTTCTACAATAGCATTGACTCTGGCGCCGTTCATACCTACACATGCGCCTACCGGATCTACATCAGGATCATTGCTCCATACCGCGATCTTTGTACGGGAACCTGCTTCTCTGGCAATACTCTTAATTTCAACAGTGCCGTCTCTTACCTCGGCAACTTCAGATTCAAAAAGTCTCTTCACAAGTCCCGGATGAGTTCTGGAACAGAGGATACGCGGTCCCTTGGGAGTATCCTTAACCTCAAGAATATAAACCTTGATTCTTTCTGTAGGATGGAATTCCTCGCCTTTTACCTGCTCGTTCTCACTTAAGATACCATCGGCTTTTCCAAGGTTCACACTGACATTTCTGCCCATCACTCGCTGAACAATACCGGTAACCACTTCTTTTTCCTGTCCGTAATACTGATCATAAAGAACCTTGCGTTCCTCCTCACGGATCTTCTGAAGAATCACGTTTTTTGCATTCTGCGTAGCGATCCTTCCAAACTCTTTGGACTGTATCTCTACTTTAACGGTATCTCCCTCTTCTACATTTGCATTGATCTTCTGTGCATCCACCAGTGAAATCTCAAGAGCCGGGTCTTCCACAAAATCCGTTACCATACGCTCTGCATAAACGCTGAAGTCGCATGTTTCCGGATTAATGGTCACATGTACATTATCAGCTTTTCCAAAATGATTCTTGCAAGCCTGGATCAGTGACTGCTCAATAGCCTCCAGCAGTGTATCTTTACTGATATTCTTTTCTTTTTCAAGAATATCCAGCGCTTCCATTAACTCTCTGTTCATTTTTCTTCTTTCCTCCTATTTTTTTCAGACACTGTCAGAATTCGATTTTTAAACGGATCAGGGCAATTTCCTTTTTATCAAATGTGCGCAAAGCGCCGTCCTCATCGATCGTCACACTGTTATCATCATATGCAGTAAGGACCCCGCTGAATTCCTTTTGTTTTTCTATGGGACGATAGGTACGTATTTCTACTGCTTTTCCCATACTTCTTGCAAAATCCTTTTCCTTTTTCAGCGGTCTGTCAAGCCCGGGAGAGCTGATTTCCATAATATAGCTGTCTTCAATAAAATCATCCTCATCAAGCCTGTCGCTGAACTTACGGCTCACTGCCTCACAATCGTTTACGGTGATCCCGCCTGGTTTATCAATATAGCCGCGAAGGTACCAGTTTCCTGCTTCCTTTACATACTCTACATCTACCAGTTCAAATCCCTGCTCTTCAACAATCGGAGCAAGCAGTGCTTCTGCTTTCTGTTCATATTCTTCCCGTCTGCTCATATTTTCCACCTGCCTTTCGCACATACGGACTCCTGTCGCAAAAAGAGTGGACCGAAGTCCACTCTTATGCTATCCGTTATCATGTTGTATTTATCATAGCACCATCTATAAGGAAAAGCAAGGATTATTTTAAACCCTGGGCTTTACACCTCTGGTATCTCTCTTTGCAAGACGCACTTTATTCAGAGAATAAGGCTTATCATGATAGGTGATCGTGTACTCCTGATGTCCTCCAAGAAGATATGCTGATTCCAGGTAATCTCCATCTGCAAGCCGCATTCCGCGGACTCCCACAGCAGTTTTCTTCATAACAGAAATCTCCTGTTTCAGGAATCTCAGGAAGCATCCTCCCGCACTCTGAAGAACCACCTGTTCCATCTCAGCCGAACCTCCCACAAAGATCAGGCTGTCATCCTCTCCAAGCTTTGTGGATGCGATAGTCCGCTTTGACACATCAAATTCCGCCCCGTCCACCAGCTTGCACATAGATGCTTTTGTCACAAACAGAAGACTGTTATTTCGGATCTGACTTACCGGCGCCACATAAAGGATCTGTTCCGTGCTGCTGTCATAATTACTCAGATTATCTGCCGGGGTACCTTTGTCGCGGAATCTGACCAGAGGGATATCTGCCGCCTTAATAGTATGCATTTTTCCCGTATCGGTAAAAAGACATATCTTGTCTGTGTTCATACAGCTCAGCACATAGCGGTTTTCACTGTGAGCAGCCTCTTTATTCCTTTCATATGCATTTTTGTCGATCAACTTCATATATCCGAAACGGTCCATCAGGAAGCAAACCTCAGTCTCTTCCATTTTCTTTTCTTCATAGACTGCTTCCTCTGCATTTTCAATAGAGGTATGGCGTTTCGTTCCATATTCCTTTTTGATGGCGTCCAGTTCCTTCATGATCACTTCAGCCATAGAATCGTAATGATCCAGGATATCTTTATAAAGAGCAATATTTTTCATGGTCTGCTCATACTCTGCCTGAAGCGCTTCAATCTCCAGTCCGATCAGTTTGTAAAGACGCATATCCAGTATTGCTGATGCCTGTTTTTCCGTAAAATGCAGTTTTGCTGCGGCCTTCTCACTGGTCTTTGTCTTAAAACGGATTCCTTCTGTCACGCCTTCCACCAGACATTTTTTCACCTGGTCTCTGTTCTTGCTTCCACGGAGGATCTCAATGATCAGGTCGATCACATCGCAGGCCTTGATCAGCCCTTCCTGGATCTCCTGTTTTTCCAGCTCCCGCCCAAGAAGTGTATTATACTTTCTGGTCGTTACTTCAAAAAGAAAATCCACATGGTGCTCTATGATCTGCTTCAGGCTTAATGTTTCCGGCCGTCCATCTGCAACTGCCAGCATATTCACCCCAAACGTATCTTCCAGGCGTGTTTTCTTATACAGCATATTCGTAAGATTTTCTACGTCTGTATCTTTTTTCAGTTCCAGAACAATACGGATTCCCTCTTTGGAGGACTGGTTAGAAATATCCACGATATCTGTGGTTTTTTTTGTCTCCACAAGGGATGCCACGTCATTGAGGAATTTACCGATATTTGCTCCCAGCATGGTATATGGTATCTCTGTGATAACAAGCTGCTTTTTACCGCCTTTCAGCTTTTCAGTTGTCACACTCCCTCTGATACGCAGTTTTCCTGAGCCTGTCTCATAGATTTTTCGAAGGTCATCCTTATTGACAACAATTCCTCCCGTTGGAAAATCCGGACCTTTGATGTAGCGCATCAGCCCTCTGACACTGATCTCATTATCTTTCATATAGGCCTTGACTCCATCGATTACTTCTGCCAGATTGTGCGGCGGAATACTGGTTGCCATACCTACTGCAATGCCTTCTGCCCCATTGACCAGAATGTTTGGTATTTTTACCGGCAGTACAGAAGGTTCTTTTTCTGTCTCATCAAAGTTTGGCACAAAGTCTACTACATTTTTATCAAGATCTGCCAGAAATACTTCCTGTGTCAGTTTTTCCAGGCGGGCTTCTGTATATCGCATGGCCGCCGCTCCGTCTCCTTCGATGGAACCAAAGTTTCCGTGACCGTCCACAAGAGTTTTTCCCTTTTTAAATTCCTGTGCCATGACTACAAGCGCTTCATAAATAGAACTGTCGCCGTGAGGATGATATTTACCCATGGTATCTCCCACAATACGGGCACATTTTCGGTAAGGCCTGTCATAGCGGATCCCCAGTTCATACATATCATATAAAGTTCTTCTCTGCACCGGTTTCAGACCATCACGTACATCCGGAAGTGCACGGGAAATGATCACACTCATCGCATAATCGATATAAGACTTCTGCATGATCTCCGAATAGTCCGTACGGATGATATTTTCCTGTTTTGTTTCCATTTGATCGTCCTTTCACATACTTTCTCTGGAATCACTGATCTTCTGTCTGCATCCGGATTCCTGTCCTTCTGGTTTCACCTTCTATATATCCAGTTCTGCATCTGCCGCATGTTCATAAATAAACGCTTTTCGCGGCGGAACATCACTTCCCATGAGGATTTCGGTAACACTGGAAGCCAGACGGGCATCCTCGATCTCCACACGTTTCATTCTCCTTGTTTCCGGATTTAAAGTGGTTTCCCAAAGCTGATCCGCATCCATTTCTCCCAGACCTTTGTATCTCTGCAGAGTAAAACTGCCCGGTTTATGGGTTTTACGGTATTTTTCCAGAGCCTTGTCATCATAAAGATATTCCTCCGGTCCCTTTTTCGGCATAGCCTTATAAAGCGGCGGCATGGCAATATATACATGTCCTTCATAAATAAGATCCGGCATAAACCGATAAAAAAGAGTCAGAAGCAGCGTGGAGATATGTGCGCCGTCCACATCCGCATCTGCCATGATCACAATCTTATCATATCGAAGCTTGCTGATATCAAAATCATTTCCATAGCCTTCCGAAAAACCACACCCAAACGCATTAATCATGGTTTTGATTTCTGCATTGGCAAGCACTTTATCAATGGTAGCCTTTTCTACATTCAGGATCTTTCCGCGGATAGGAAGGATTGCCTGATAATTCCTGTTTCTTGCTGTTTTTGCAGAGCCGCCTGCGGAATCTCCCTCTACAATAAAAATCTCACACTGAGAGGGATCCTTTTTTTCACAGTTCGCAAGCTTTCCATTAGAATCAAACGAATATTTCTGCTTCGTAAGAAGATTTGTCTTTGCCCGCTCTTCTGTCTTACGGATCTTTGCCGCTTTTTCCGCACAGGAAAGAATCGTCTTCAGCGTTTCCAGATTACGGTCAAAATAAAGTACCAGCTGTTCTCCCAGTACCTTTCCTGTGGCCTTGGCAGCATCCTGATTATCCAGCTTGGTCTTGGTCTGCCCCTCAAAACGGGGAGCCGGATGTTTAATAGACACTACGGCAGTCATTCCATTTCTGATATCCGCACCGGTAAAATTGGCATCTTTATCCTTCAACACTCCGATCTCACGAGCATAGGTGTTCATTACCGTAGTAAAGGTGGTCTTAAATCCTGTCAGATGAGTTCCGCCTTCTGCATTGTAGATATTGTTGCAGAATCCCAGCACATTCTCCCGAAACTCATTGGTATACTGAAATGCAGCTTCTACCTGAATCCCGTCAGCCTCTCCTTTCAAAAGAATCGGTTCATGAAGAATTTCTGTTTTATGGTTCAGATCCCGAATATAACCAACGATCCCCTCAGGCTCATGATATTCTTCCGTTTCCGGTTCTTCTCCTCTTTTATCCTCAAATAAAATAGTAAGCTCCGGATTCAGATAAGCAGTCTCATGGAGACGGCTTTTTACCTCTGTTGCAGAAAATCTTGTTTTTTCAAAAATCTCCGGATCCGGCAGAAAATTGACACAGGTTCCTGTCCCTCTTGTCCTGCCCAGCTTAGGAAGAAGACCTTCTTCCAGTTCTATCACCGGAATTCCTCTTTCATAACGGTCATGGTGTACATAGCCGTCTCTGCTGATCCTGATGTCCAGATACGTAGAAAGAGCATTTACCACAGAAGAACCTACACCGTGAAGACCACCGCTGGTCTTATATGCAGAATTATCAAACTTACCGCCTGCATGAAGAGTTGTAAACACAAGGCGCTCTGCTGATACACCTTTTTCATGCATATCCACGGGAATACCTCTTCCATTGTCTGTGACCGTACAGGAGCCGTCCTTTTCCAGAACCACGTGGATATTACTGCAGTAACCTGCAAGATGCTCATCCACTGCATTATCTACAATCTCATAGATCAGATGGTTCAGACCTTTTCTCGACACACTTCCGATATACATACCCGGGCGCTTCCGCACTGCCTCCAGCCCTTCCAGGACAGAGATACTTCCGGCATCATACGTTTCCTTCTTTGCCATGACTGTTCTATTTCCTTTCTTTCACTTATTACCATTTCAAACATTCGTTCTCTATAATAACCATCTTCCGGTTTTTTTGCAAGACTTTTGCAAGACTAAATCCTGTTTTTCTATTGAAGCAAGAAAAACACCGGTATCTTTTATTTTCCGGGCAAAAGAAAAAGTGCAACCAATTTGCTTGATTGCACTTTCAGCAGC
Source organism: uncultured Blautia sp. (assembly GCF_902497045.1). Lineage (NCBI taxonomy): Bacteria > Bacillati > Bacillota > Clostridia > Lachnospirales > Lachnospiraceae > Blautia > uncultured Blautia sp. The sequence continues at coordinate 14,631 of NZ_CABVDF010000054.1, forward strand.
CAGTACGGGAATCGAACCCGTGTTTCCGCCGTGAGAGGGCGGCGTCTTAACCCCTTGACCAACTGGCCTTATTCTGTTGTTTTATCGGTTTTATTAAGAGCAGCCAGTACGGGAATCGAACCCGTGTTTCCGCCGTGAGAGGGCGGCGTCTTA
>NZ_CABVDF010000055.1:0-14651 GCF_902497045.1 uncultured Blautia sp.
AAAAAAAGTATGAAACATTCCGGTGATCAGAATATGCTCCAGCGAAGGATCGATACGTGGAGAGGGCCTTCCAAGTCTCCTTAAAACATTCTGATAGGCATGGGTTCCATTTGTTTCAATTTCTACCATTTCATCAATAAACTCTGCAAATTTTGTTCCTTCCGAGCAGCAGAGAAGCAGTTTACATTCCTCTAAATGTTCATACGCATAATGAAGAATATCATCCATGCAAAGCCCCGAAATATCACTCATGACTTCCGGCTGCTGTACAGCAGGAAGCTCGGCAAACTCCTGTTGCGCCTTTATAAAACGGTTGAGAATATATTCGTAATGCTCACAAACGATGGCTTCAAAGAGTTCTTCTTTGCTTTTATAGTAACCGTAAAAAGCACCGGTGGTCATTCCCACGGATTTCACAATATTTCGTAGGGAAGCGTCTTTGTATCCTTTTTCTAAAAATTCCGCTTTCGCTGCCCGGTGGATACGTTCTAAAGTAGTCTGACTTTCTTTGATTCTGTTCACCTCCATAACACTGTTATATATCACTGTTATATTATATGATGTGCAGTGAGTTTTGTCAAGAATCTGTTCCTATTTTACAAGTTCGCAAGCAATGCAATCTTACGTAAGATTGCGTATTTAGCAGAAATCCCGTTCCCGGAATTCCTGCTAAATGCTTGTTGGTGACATATCCCCAAACCCCTGAGATCATTGCCGGTGGCAATGGCTGCGCGTTCCGTTGGAACGCTGAAAACGAAAAGCAGACAACCTTATTGACGAGATTTTTCTGTGCTGCGCTGCGGTTGTGGCGGGGAAGAAATCTCCAATAGATATTCCACATTAGCCCGAACATTATGAAGTTCTTTCATATCATTTTTGGCCTGCTTATAGGCAGAATAGGCTTTCCGTTTTTGTTCCAGAAGATCGGTGTATTCCTCCCGGAGAGATTTGACAGAGGGGAGCTTTTTGATTCCCAACTCGTCAAAATGATTCTTTGCCGCCTGGTGCAGCAGAATTTCAGACTCATGTGCTGTCCGGTATTTTTTGCTGTACCCAGCTTTGCGATATTCTACATAGACAGCCCTCGTTTTCGCATAGTTTACGATCTGCTTTTGCAGCTCGGCATTGGCGTTCATTCTTGACTCCAAATCTTTAATCTGAACGGATAAGGTATTGAAATTAGTGGTAGCGGCGTTGGCTTTTTCCAGAAGATCCTCATAACCCATATCGCCATGTTCTTTTAAGTAGAGCACTGCCTGAGAAAGCTGTTTTAAGTTGAACACTTTTGCCCAACGCTCATAACCGGGACCTTTGCCGGAACGGATCGCAGCTTCAATATCAACCAGCAATCCAACTTTGGAAACCGGTTTTTTTGAAAAAGTATGGCGGGATTTTACTGTCCGTGTACCAGCAATTCGTTCTTTGATGGCCTGTTCTGTATAATCGCCTTTGAGCGTATCGCATCGGGTATAATTTTCCTGTCCCGGAACTCGGAACCGAAGATGTTTTCTTTCACGGTTAACTTCAATCCCGGCAGCCTCCAGCTTCTTTAGAAGTTCCTCAAAATCTTTTGGCTTTTCTTCTAATGCAGCATCAATAGCAATGCGTATCTGCTCCTGAAAGGAAGGCTGCTTTTTATTTCCCAGCCATGTGCCATAATGCTCCCGGCTGGGTTTCGGATTTTCAACAATCGAAAGACCATGTTCCAAACACAGCTTGTCATTCATTCGCCGGATCGCCCAGGTAGAGCCCCAGAAGTTGCGAAATTTTTTCTGACAGTCCAGTGTAGTAGAGTTGATAATGATGTGATTATGGACATGGTGCTTATCTACATGGGTGCAGACGACAAAGGCATGGTTTCCTTTTGTGAGTTTCAGCGCCAGCTCCCTGCCGATCTGATTGGCTTCTTCCGGCGTAACTTCGCCGGGCTTAAATGCCTGACGGAGATGGTAGGCGATCACATCATCCGCACCCTGATTTCTGCCGGTCAGATTTGCATACTGTCGTTTGGACAGAAGGAACTCTGCATCAGCAAGCCGGGTATCACACTCATAGCCATAAATGAATTTTCCAAAATCGGTTTTCTGCGGATTTTCTACATAATCAATAATATCTGCAATCGCAGTAGAGATGTCCCGGCCTTTTCCTACATGCAGAGGCATCAGTCTTGTGGTTGCCATTTTCGTCACCTCCTTAACTTAGAATTTGCATCCCTATATAAAGAAATTGTGGTAGCACTTTAGTTAACTCGGCTGGACTTGTTAATTATCATTAAATTTATAACCATAGCCAATTACTGTTTTTATATACTCATGTCCCTTGCAATATGGTTTTAACCTTTTTCGTATTTGAAAAATCGTGTTTTCTACTGCGTGCAAATGGTTATTTGTGGGTTCATGCCAAATCTGTTCATAAATCTGTTCTTTTGTGAATGTGGTTTGAGGAGATTGCAGTAATAAATAAAGGACTTCAAATTCGTTTGTTGATAAATAAATTTCCTGTTGATCTAATATTGCACAATGTCGGTTAACATCAATATGTAAAGTGTGATTTGTTTGATTTAATCCCCAAAATTCTCGTGCTATTGTCCGGTCATTTGCAATCTGTTCAAGCAGCTGGGATAATTCATTAAATTTTCTTACTTCCCTCAATTTCTTATATAGATTAACAGTTATCGTACACCCATATATGTCCTTATCAAAATCAAAAATATGTGTTTCGATTGAAACAAAGCTATCATTATCAAGTGTAGGGCGCGTCCCAATATGGGTAACACCATAATATATCTTGCCACTTAAATAATATCTGCCACATACACCCCTGTCTTTGGCAAAAATGTATTTTTTGCTATTTCTATGTTTGCGGTAGGTGTCCCCACATGCTTTCCAATACCTCGGCCATGTATAACGATCCCTGTTAGTGTGTAAATAGGCTCATTTATTTTTTCTTTCATTTCAATCCTCATATAATCCCATTCATTGACAGGATAATCAAAACACAAGTTACTATAATAAAACTTGCCAGCATAAGCAGACCAGTATGCTTTTGTCTTGCTTCATTTTCCAAAGTAGCAACATATCCGCTTTTTCTCAAAGCGGTAACTATGGGCTTATACAGTAAAAATGTAATGGACGCATTTAACCCACCTTTCAATAAGTTAAATGGAAGAAAGGCAGGAAGTAACAATTCTACAACTGCTTCTCTTGGATACCCCATATAAAGTGGCGTTACCAAATAGTTCCACAACAGCATAACGATAACCGTTATTAGCCATCCCGATGCCAGACCAATCACTGCACCAGATAAAGTGTGCTTTTTTTTGTAAATGACAGATGCCGTACACGCAAAAGATAGTGTTTGTACGATATTCATAATACAACCTAATATTCCGGTATCGCTTACTGTAATCATTTCAAGGGTTGCTACAATAACAGATACAATGCAGGAAGTCATCGGCCCCCAAATAAAGCCGCCCAAAGTTACAATAACATCGGATGGATCATACTTTAAGAATAGAATAATAGGAATCCTGCCAACAACCATAGTGACATAAGTAATCGCACATAGCATACCAATAACTGTGATTCTTTTTGTTTTACTGTTCATAATTGCTTTCCTCCGTGGCAAAAAATTAACACCCAAAAGAAAAATGTCTTTCAGGTGTTAGCATTATAATTAGGCCACAGAAAAGAAAGTAACCCTCTCAAAATCTGCGGAAATCTAACCATATCTTCTTTCATCCAGACTATACTGTTGGTTTTGGAATTACACCAAATCGTGCGTTTTACGCTCGCGGACTTTACCGCCAATCGGGAATTTCACCCTGCCCCGAAGACACTTTTATTCAGTTGTTTTCCCTGCAATTATAACATCAACTATTTTGGGAAGCAATGAGTTGAAGAGAGTTCGGAAATATTTCGGAAACTTGCATTTTATGAAATGGGACTTACCATCAATTCAATTACCATGTTACTTTTACACATGAGCATTGAAGCTGATCCAGTTCGTCTTTTTCCCTGGCATAAGAGGCAGCATGATAATAAACAGGGATTGTATCTCTCAATAAAATCCCGCCAATCAAAGAAGTTATAATTGCAGAAAAAGAGCGGGGCTTCCTATGCGCCCCGCCAAATCTGCTTAACCAAATATAAAATCCTTTAAGGCACTGTTTGCCCCGCCAATGATCCCTACCAGCCATGCAGCCGCCAGAGGCAGACCGTATGGACTGATAAGAAAGGCGATCATAAGCCATGCAAGACCCGGCAAAAATCCTGCGACAAAGAACAGCACCAATGCCGCCAGAAAGATGATCCCGGAAAGAATCCCAAGTACCGCACCGGAAAGAACCACTAAAAATTTACATACCAGATAAAGAATCCCCGTAACCAGCATAAAGGGAAGTGCCAGTAATTTACCTATCAAACGCATACGCTTTGCCTCCTTTCAGAAGGGTATCTGCCCTTATAAAAATTTTACCGTGACGGCAAAAAGAAAGCAACGGCTTTCCGGCTGTTTATGAAATGTTTGCAAATCCCCGGATCAGTTTGTCCATGCCATCCCAAAGGCTGTCCAGACGGGTGCGGATGTCATCTATATCTGCGGCATAAATATTACCGGTCTCATTGGCTCGTCTGGTATATTGGTTTAAGTTATTGGAACAAATGCGGAGAAGCCGGATCATTTCCTGAATATCTCCCATATCAAGGTGAATGATGTAACCGTCTACGGCCATCTTTCGCAGATATGCCGACAGGTTGGTAATGCCAAGTTCCGCCATGCGTTCTTTTACCAGTTCGGCCTCCGCTTCGGACATGACAAATTCGACGCGGACGGATTTTTTGTTATGCCCGCCCTTCATCGTTCCAACCCTCTTTTATGAGATGAGACCTCTTGTGTTGAAACCACCGTCTTTGCTTTTTTGAGTTTTTCCCGCAGGGTGGTCTTTTCCAGCTTATCAAGATATTCCTCCAAATTTCCGGCTGTCGCATGATAGCTGCGTTTGAGGCGTTCCCGTTTTAGGATCATCATCAGCTCCGGCTCATTTTCCGGCAGATAAGTCATTGTTTTAGGTGATCCATGCTCTAGCATAAGCCGATTCATAAGCTGTCTCCGTTCCTGATAGGGAATCGTGATAACATTTCCATCCTCAAATGCAACGGCTACACTTCCGATTGGACAGGTCAGCTTTTTCATCCGTTCCACATGTTCTCTGTAATTTAGCGGATAGAGATCGCCAAATATTTTTCCGTCCCTAACTTCTTTCAAAGAGATGGCATAAGCCAAAATGGGATCATTTGTCTGTTCCTGGTAAAACCGCCACACTTTGTTTTCATGGCTGCCATCCAGATAAACTTCTCGTTCACGCAGGGTATAGGTTCCGCAGGGTCGTGACATCCAAAGAATCTGTTTATCCTCCGAACGGTCTGACACAGCCAGTTTTGAGATCAGTTCTTTATCCAGATCAAAGTCCTCTTTATAATGTTGGGTATGAAGATCTACGACACGGGAAAGAGCACCCAGAAGATCTACATCCTCAAATCTTACTCCGGCCATCAGCGTTCCCTTTCCGGCACAGGAGGGATCATCTGCCTTGCTTCATGCTCCGGTTTATCTGCTTTCAGACGATCCATCAAAGACGGCTTTGCTTCCGGCACCAGCTCCCGGATTTCTTCATCTGTCTGTCCGTCTGTCAAATCCGGGCGTACAGGAGGTTCGTTGTTCAGCCTGCCATCCAGCATATTGTAGTTGCCGGTTTGTCCTTCCTCATAAAGTTCCGCATTGCGCAGATAACTCTCCGGTGCCTGAAATGGCTGTCCGGCAAACAGAATTTCTCTTTGGGTGGTAAACTGTGCAAGGACGCCATTTTGCAGTCTCGCAAATTCTTCATACTGACGCAGGGTAAGCCCTCGTTCCAGCATTTCCGCCTGGGTATGCGCCCAGCCTTCTCCATAAAGAAAATAATACATGTCGGGCTGATCACAGACAAAGCACAGGGAGCCGTCCTGATTGTCATAGTAAGATGGCTGCATATCCTGATAATGGCAGCGTTCCTCACGCCCCAAATATACACGGTTGTCCGCACCCAGCATAGCGACCATGCCTGCGTAATTACTATGGACCGCAGAGCGGATTTCTACCAGCGGATCTGTTTGAGAAGGAATCTGTCTGCCCGGAATCTCATTTTGTTTTTCCGCTGCATCATTTCTTGGTGTCACTTCTTCATGGCTGCGTGCATCCAGCTCCGGTTGAGATGTTCCTTTCCGAACAGCACCGGGTTCCGGTTCTTTTTCTTTCACATAGTATCGGACATTTGCTGTCGTATGCTCGTTGGCTTCCTTTGCATAGTTTTCAGCATCGGCTTTGCTATCAAATTCCAACGGTTTTCCATTTTCCTTGCACCAGCTTTGTGCCGGTCCGAAAATAGAAGTGCTGCTTCGTACCGCCCATACACCATAGGTCAGTTTCTTTTCCATTCCGCATCCCTCCTTATCGTTCCTGTTGTTTGGAAGTTTGTTGCTTTTTTACCGAGTCTGCCGGTTTTGTTGCTTTTAGCTGCTGACGGAGAGAATTCTTATGCTCCGGTTCGGAATCTGTGATGTTGACATATTCGCCAATGATACAGAGCGCTTCTCCATAACTGCCGGAAGCAAATACCCGATCAGACAGTTCTTTTGCCTGTTCTTTCAGACCATGCTCCCTCAAAGTACGGGAAGCAATACCCAACAGATTAAAAATGTTCCCATCTGCTCCGATCAGTGGACAATCCGGTTTATCTGCCAACGCTTCCGGTGTTTCTATAAATCCGCCTAAATAATTCGGCACAAAGTCCGACAGCCATGTGCCGCCATAGACTTCATGGGTCTGTAAACGCCACAGGGCAAGTTTTCCTATATCCAGTTTCACATCATCAAACGGGTAAAGCAGACAGGTCAGTTCGCCGTGCTGAAAAGCAGCCACATTCCCAAACTGACTGCCATCTTTCAATATGCCTGCATTTGTCAGCATTTCATTGATTCCGTCCACCCATTCTGTCAGATCCCCGCCACAGCCCTGTAAAATCAGTCCTTCCTTATCGGGCATACGGCGAAGATCCTCCGCAGTAATCGTGTTGATATTCAAAAAATCGCCTCCTATTGTTTTTTGTTAAAATATATGTTTTGTCCGCAACTTAACCTCATTTCAAAGCACTGGAGTATTCTTATACAGATCCCTTGAAAACAGGTGCAAAAAGCCCTTGAAAATCAAGGACTTTTGGGGCTAAGTTGCGTACATATCATAGTTGGTTTTGCCGCTTCCGGCGTTTGCGTTCCCGCTCGGATTTCCGTCTTGCATAGATCCGGCAGGCAGCGGAACAATATGCCTGGCTGGTCGTAGGAAGATATGCTTTTCCGCACACAGGGCATATTTTCTGTCTCATGGAGGTGTCCTCGCCGGTAATGGCTGATTCCAGTGCTGCATCCACCGGCAGCACCGCTTTTTCAAAGTACCTGCAATAAGCGCCGGTCCACCATTTATTCAGCATATAGCAAGGACTGTCCAAAGGAAGGCAGATCTTATCCTGAGAGTCATAGTTGGCGCAAAGCTCCGTAACCAGCTTTCGGATCGCAGCCCGCTCCGAGCGGTTCAATTCCCTCTCTGCCATAACGCCTACCTTTCCGGGGCACTGCTTTGCCGGCCGCTGGAAATTCCGGTTATATCAGTAATATTCCTGGACTGTGAAAGGGCATCGGCGATAGAGTTCCGCTTTTTCTGTTTCGGTTCATGGTAAATAAAAAGTTCGTTTTTTCCAGGCACATACAACAAACCATTTTCTTCGCACCGGAAAATGTCACATTCTTTGTCGGTTGCGACGGTATAAAAGTCTTTGTAATCATAAGGTGCTTTTTGCCGATCCTGATAGGTACACAACCCTAAGTTGAAGTCACTTGCCAGCCGTTTCGATATGGCGAAAAAGTCGCCTTCTTTTTTGTGAAATTTTCGTATGGGCGTGAAGTGATAACCGCCATATTCAAAGGTTTTTCGATCACTCATTTACGCCTGCCTTTCTTTACGGGAAATTCCAGCTTGAAATTCACATATTTACCGCCGGTATCATCCAGGATCACTTCCGCATCATAGGTCTTTCCTGTTTTTTCACTGTAAAGCCCGGACATAGAAATACGGCCCTCTTTCAAAAGAGCCGCTGCCACAGACTTTGTGATGGATTTTTTCTTGCTGGAAAAGAAACGGTTATCTTTCCAAAGAGCAAATGAACATTCCCTGTTGTCGCAGAAAAAACCTTTCTTTCCTTCATATACCGGGGCTCCGCAACGAGGACATACCCCCACGGCTTCGTGTGCAGTTCCTCTGGAAGAAGGAAACAGATCCGCAAAACGTTCCTCCGGGGCAGTATGTTCTTTTACCAGCGTCCGGCTCATATCTGCAATCTGATCCATAAAAGATGTTGCCGACAGTTCGCCATGTTCCACTTGTTTCAGCATGGATTCCCATTCTGCAGTTAAGATGGGAGATTTGATATTGTCCGGCAGGACTGCGATCAGGTTCTTTCCTTTTTCCGTAGGAATGAGCTGCTTTTTCTTTCGCTGTACAAATCCGGCAGAAACCAGCTTTTCCAGTGTTGCCGCACGGCTAGCCGGAGTACCCAATCCTTTACGCTCGGCATCTTCCGGCATATCTTTCGCACCGGCCGTCTCCATAGCGGACAGCAGCGTGTCCTCCGTATAATGTTTCGGCGGTGAAGTTTTCCCTTCACGGAGACTTGCTGACACAGTTTCAAAAGTCTGTCCTTCCTTCAGCACAGGGAGAGCAGCATCTTCGTTTTCTCTATGTTCCGTTTCACTCTGCCTGATACTCATACGGTGAATCCGTTCCACCTCTTTCCAGCCGGACTGTAAGATGGTCTTTCCTTTTGCCGTAAAAGTATGTCCCTGGCAGTCTAACATAGCGGTGACCGCTTCAAACCGGTTTGCCTGCGTTGTGGCACAAAGCAGTCTGACGGCAAGCAGGGTAAGCACATCCCGCTCCCCGGAAGGAAGCTCTGACAGGTCTGTCCGTGCAATCTCCACAGTTGGGATGATGGCATGGTGGTCGGTCACTTTGCTGTCGTCTGTTACCCGGTCAATGTCCGGCTCTCCGGCGCAGCCTTTTCCAAAGGGCATATTGTCACGCAACCATAGGATCAGGGAAGCGGCGGTTGCCTGCATGTCCTTCGTCAAATACTGGCTGTCCGTTCTCGGATAGGTTGCCAGCTTCTTTTCATAGAGAGATTGCACATAATCAAGGGTCTGTTGAGCTGTATATCCAAAAATACGGTTACATTCCCTTTGCAGAGTTGTAAGGTCATAAAGACGGGGAGGCTGTACTGTTTTCACCTGCTTTTCCACAGAACGCACAAAAGCGGAGTTGTGGTCACAGTCCATACGGATTTTTTCAGCCTCGGATCGTTCCGTCATTTTTTCGCCGGAAGCAGTAAAGCCTCCGCAGGTAATTTCCGGCACATAAAAAGGCTTACTGATGAAGGATTCAATATCCGACTCACGCTGTACCAAAAGTGCCAGTGTCGGTGACATAACACGGCCGACATTTAGGGTGACACCATACAGGACAGAAAAAAGCCGGGTGGCATTGATCCCGATCAGCCAGTCGGCTCCTGCCCGGCAGACCGCCGCATCATAGAGCTTATCGTAATCACTGCCGGGATGGAGATGGTCAAAGCCCTCACGGATCGCCGCATCCTCCATACTGGAAATCCAAAGGCGTTCCATAGGCTTTTTACATCCGGCATATTCATAGACCAGACGGAAGATCAGTTCTCCTTCTCGCCCGGCGTCCGTAGCGCATACCACGGAATCCACCCGTTTGTCCTTCATCAGCCGGCACAAAAGGGCAAGCTGCGTTTTCTTATCCTTTGGCACTTCATATTTCCAGTTTTCCGGTAGGATCGGAAGATCCTCATACCGCCATTTGGCATACTGTTCTTTGTAAGCCTCCGGCTGTGCCAGTTCCAAAAGATGTCCCACGCACCAGCTCACCAGATAGCCGGAACCTTCGAGATAACCGTCTTTTCTTTCCCTTGCACCTAATACTGCTGCCAATGACATAGCAACAGAGGGCTTTTCTGCAATCACAAGTTTCATATTTTTGTAACCTCCATTTCTTACAGACTTACTTCACTGCGGTGGGGCTGCTTCGGTGCTGTGTGATCTGCCTGCTGAATCTGTGCTTTTTTATCCGATAGCCGTCCTAAAACGCTTTTTTCCTGTCCACGCTGCAGCAGTTTTGCCTCACAATCATAATACTGGACCTTATCCGAAAGACGGTCCTCCGGGGCTACCTGGGTAGCATTGACCTCCCGTACCATAGCTTCCAATTCGGAAAGCTGCATAGAACCATTATCCGGCAAAATCAGCAGCTCGTGGATCGATGACGGAAGGACATAAAAATTGGTACCGAGTAATTCAGCGACTTTTTCCAGAACGCCGTCCTGCACCGATACAGATGCACCGTTTAATTTTTCCTGATTTGTCAGGATATAAATGGGTATCATTCCTATATCCAATGGTTCTTCCCGGTTAAAGAGGTTTTCAGGTTTTACAGAGAAGATACTTTCTGCCATGACTTCTTCCATGTCATAAAGGCAGACAGGACTCCTTGCGTTTGCTGCCTGCACCGCATCTTTATGAAGCTGTTCTTTTGTGATACCCCACATCTGAATCATGCTTTCAGTAATGGCAACAGAAGCAGTCCCTTCCTCATTTGCTGCAACCTGAATCCTGTAATAAGCTGCCAGATCCCCGCAGGAAGTATAAGGTTTTCCTTTCAGATATTCCTGATTTGTTTCAGGATCGCACATCTGTACCGCCAGCATAGGACGGATGGCCTCATAGTTTTCCAGAACAGAGATGTCCAGCGGAACCCGGTTGTGATTTTCCACCTGAATCTGTGCGATCTGTTTCATCGCAGCATCTAAGGGCAGCCCTTGTTCCACCTGCTCGGCGAGTGCTTCCAGATAGATTGTTGGTGCAGACCGTTCTCCGGGAGAAAGGATCGTCAGTCCGGTCAGCAGCCGGTCGTTGCTTTTTGTTACTTCATTGATGGAAACTACTGCGTTCTGGTATTCCATAGGCAGGTATTCCTTGATATGGCTTTTTACATATTCTACAAAATTCTGATTCAATCGTTGTCCTCCTTTTTATCCGTCAGGTTTGCGTTGTGTTTGGTTTCGGGATGTTCCGTGTTCTCTTTTCCAACCTGCATAAGACACATCAGCATAACGCCGGAAGCCATCCCTCCGGCAAAGGTAAGGAAATGTAAGATCAGGTTCCACATAAGCATTCCTCCTAAAAATGGGTAAAGAAAAACGCCCACTTCAAAGTGAGCGCATCAACAGGTATCTATTTTGTTTTTGGTTTCAAGTGATCCGGCAGGACGATCTCTCCAACCGGGATTTCCCGCAGTTCCTTCTTCATCCGATGGGTAAAGCGGATCGTCTTTGCTGTACCTCCGGTTTCCCGTCCGTCATATACAGCGATCACTCGGTCGGAGTGTTCCACCATATAACGGTTTCTGTGGGAGTAGACGCTTGGGAGATATTTTTCCTGTATCACAACAACATCCGCACAAGCCTCCAGCAGTTCACGGGTTCTTGTTTTCTTATTTAGGCTGTCCAGACGCTTGCGGTAAGGGATCACTGCGATCAGCTCCAGTGCCGGGGTGGTCTGCTTTCTTTCCAGCACCAGCTCCGCAAAATACTGGTCTACGCCATCTGCAAAACCGCTCATAAAACAGGTGAACCCATCTGTAACAGCAGCATCGATCTCATGTGCCAAGGCTGTTTTTATTTTGTTGATCTCATTCTGCGGTAAATCCCTGTGTCCGGTAACACAGCAAGTTTTTCCTTTCATCGGTCATCCCTCCATCTGATAGGTAAAATTCTTCACTTTTCATATAGTAATAGATTTAATTTAGTAAGTCAACGATAATACCCTTTTTCCTTTTGCGGATAATAAAGGGGTGTAAGGTACAATCTATTACAGAATGGGAGGTGAAGGCGATGTATGAAGATTTTGTCCCGGAACGATTAGCGAAGCTGCGGACACAGAAAGGAGTTTCTGCACGCGATATGTCTTTATCGTTAGGTCAGGCAAACAACTACATCAATAATATTGAGAATAAAAAGTCACTTCCCGCTATGCAGTCTTTTTTCTACATCTGCGAATATCTGGGTGTGACACCGCAGGAATTCTTTGATGAAGGAAATACCTACCCGGAAACCTTAAAGGAATTCATTGCAGAGGCAAGACAGCTTGATCCTCAATCCATGCAATATATCCTCGGTATTATGAAAGAACTCAATAGCAGAAAGTAAGCGGTCACGGTAAAGGCCGCTTTTTTCGTGACTTTCTTTATTATATTTTATAATGTTCTCGAAATGTCCGCTCCCTATACCGATAAGTATTCAAAAACTGTTCTCCAAACAGCCTTTTTCTATTCGCCGGTACTGCCAAAGCTGCCGGTTCCTCGTTCTGTTCCCAGATCGGTTACAAAATCCGCAATGACGATCGGCGTGATCACAAGCTGCCCGATACGGGCTCCCTTAAAAAGAGACTGTGCCTGATTGCTTACATTGCTGATGATCGCATGGATCTCTCCACGGTAGCCGGAATCTACAGGCGGCAGTTCACAGACCAGACCTTTTACCGCCATGCTGGTACGGGGAAAGATATATCCCGCATATCCATCCGGTATTTCCAGTCCAAAACCAAGAGGAATTTTGGTGATTTCTCCGGGCTGTAAGGTACAGTCATAGGGCAGATAAACATCCGCTCCGGCATCATTGCCATGCGGACGGTAAGGACGCTGGTGCTCCGGTACGCCAAAATCGATCAGTTTTATTTTCATCGGCAGCCTCCTTCCCAAAGAGCGGGATAGTCTTTTTCTAAAATATCCTCCGGCGTCATATCTGCCGCCAGTTTTCGTCCGCAGGTCATTTTCCCTTCCAGACATCGATCCATCTGACAAAAAGGCCCGGTCAGTGACGGGGCAAACAAGGCAGGGCTTAGATCATAAAGTTCTTTCCAGACCTTTAACAGCACGATCCTTGTTTCATCTGTATTTCTCCGGCATACCCGCTGGCCAATGATATGTTTCCACTGATAAGGGGTGGCGCTGATGAGCAGCACATTCCGCAATCCCTGGGGCGTGGCATATCCGGCCGCATCGTGCCCGCTTCCGGCAGTGCACAGGGCTTCATAACATTTCATGCTTTCATTACAGCTTTTTAAGTACAGTTCCTGTACCACTGCCGGAGCCGTCATAATAGAATACGGGACAACGAAATCCGCCTGTCCCGTATAGTTGCTGTACTGCAGCGATGCACTCATAAATTTTACTTCGTTCTGATGGCGGGTGATCTGTGCCAGAAAACGCCTGCTGGCGCCGACAATGGCTACCGTGATCACCGCAAATTTCTGGATGGTAGGATGGGGAAACGCCCCCATAGCTGCTACTGTCTGAACGCTGAATGATTTTTCGTAGAGCTCCATCAAGTCGTCCATTGAGGCAATCTTATGTCCCTGCTGGGTAAGCCTTGCCGCAAAGACCATGTTTTTTTCTGCTTCCGCCACCGCCTGGCAGTTCAAAATTTTTACTTCGATCCGTTTAATTGGTATGTCCCTCCTTTACAATCGCTTTCAGTAAGAACAGATAGTTAAGACTGTCTGTGATCTTTTCGTCCCATGTGTCCATCGGATAAACCACTTCTTCGGCAAAGCACATATCGTACAAAGAAACAATATGCTTTGCCAGCATACCGACAAGGGCACGCTGGGGCGTTGTATGCTGTAAAGCTGCCGCTGCCTTAAATGCACCCAGCCGGTCCGGGTCATCCCCGGTGTATTCTTTGGTTTTCCGTTTCAAGGTATCAGCACAGAGCCGTACCTGTTCGTCAAAAACGGCATTGACTTCATTTTGTGTAATATAGCATCCCTCCTTTGAAAACAAGAAACCGGCTATTCTAAAGCATCTTAGAATAGCCGGCAAATAAACGGATATGTAATTGTTTATAGTGTATTGATCTCTTTTTCCAGTTCCCGGACCGCTGCTATGACTGTCTCAAATGTCGGAACATCCCCATACAACATATCCTGCATAGAGTTATAGTCCGCTTCCAATGCTGCAAACCGATATTCCGGCGGGAGTAATTTTAATGTGCCCGGCACAGCCTCCGGGTACTTCGCCCATGATCTGGGATAGAATTTCATTTTGAAATCTACAACTTTCTTCAGGAGGTCAAGCCTGGAAAAAGCAGCTTCTTTAACCGGTGTTGCAGCCATGCGGTAGAGATCATAATAATGTCTGGAATACCGCTGCGGCATTTCCAAATGTTCCGGTCTGTTCGCTTCATGGTGCAGGATTGTGGCTTTTTCCCAGAAGGTCCGTTCCGGGGCAACGGTAAGGATTGCAGTTTCTTTTTGCTCAAAAATCTTCGGATAATATTTTGCCGCGTATGGTTCGATCTGCGCTGTTTTTGCAGGAGTCCACGCTGCCAGCGCACCAATCTCTAAACGGATCACCTGTAAGGTCGCCGTATTTGTAAAAAGGTGCGGATAGGCGAAAATGACCGTCTGTTTATCCTTTTCATCTATGTAGAC
>NZ_CABVDF010000056.1:0-14195 GCF_902497045.1 uncultured Blautia sp.
ACATTTATCCAGATCATCGTTTTCAAATCTTATAGCAATCCCAGATTCATCGATCTTTTCTTCAGAAAAATCCTCCTGATCCGCCAGAAATCTCCTGCACATTTCTGCGTATTTCGGGTTCTTCTGCTGCTTTTCTCGAAGAAGCGCCCTTTGAAGCCGTTCTCCGTCTTCAACCTGGATATAAATCGGGCATACCCTGTCTGCTCCATAATATTCTTTCATTTTCTGATAAGATTCCAGTGTCCCGATTCCTAAATAATCTGCTCCGTCCGGTCTGATCTGACCGTCATCCGCAGTAAAATATGTCCATACTCCATGTACCGTATCATAAGACCGGGATTCGATCAGTTTTCCACTGATCCTGAATTTTTCTAATTGTTCTTCATCTGTAAAATAATATTCTCTTCCGTTTTCTTCTCCTGCACGTATAGGGCGTGTGGTATAAAGGACCATTTTTTTCAATTCCAGTTCTTCTCTGCCTAAAAGAAGCGAATAGATCCTGTCCTTTCCGGAAGCACTTTTTCCCATAATATAAAATATTTTTCCCATTGCAGACTGCTTTAAACCGTTCTCTCTGTTTTTTTCAGAGAAGCCTCTCTCATTTCATTGGTAACTACCAGAACAGAAGCATTTGATACATCACTGAGTCCCTGAAGATCAAATCCCTGTTCCATGTATCTTCTCATATTCTTTATCAAAAGTCCAGTGATCTGTTCTCCCGGAACAAGCAGCGGGATTCCCGGCGGATAAAGATATGCAAACTCTGCCGATACTCTTCCAATGCTTTCCTCCATCGGAATTCTTTCTGTAAGAGCATCCATAGCCTGAGATATTTTCATGATCTGTTTTAATTCCTGGTATCTGGATTTTTCCTGAACTTCCAGATCCTCTGTATATTTTAACGATTCCCGTCTGTCAATTTCTTCAACAGCACAGCAGAGTCGTTCAAATCCTTCTTTGGTGTCTGCTGCAGAAGTCAGCGCCAGTGTATAGTTTTCTGCCTCCATTTCCATTTCCAGATGGAATTCTGATCTTAATATTTCTGTAAGCTGCCTTCCGTTCAAGGTGCTGTGTACGGTTGAAAGGATCAGCTTCGATCTGTCTACATCAAAAATCCCCAGTGACGGATCTGTCATTGTATTTTCCAGACGGATATACCTGCACTTTGACAGACGTTCCCTTGCCCGTTCCAGATTGCCGGTATATTCTGAAAACATTTTCTCTCCATCTTCTCTCAGTTTATACAGGCATGCATCCATAGATGCCATAAGAACATACGAAGGACTGCTTGTCTGGTAAATTCCCAGAAATCTGGTGAGCAGCTCTCTTGATACCCTGTCGCTGCATAAATGGAGCAAGGATGTCTGAGTCATAGAGGGAAGTGTCTTGTGAAGACTGTGTATCACAATATCTGCCCCTAATTCTGCTGCCGATACCGGAAAATATTCCGAAAAATGAAAATGTGCTCCATGGGCTTCATCTACGATCAGAGGTATTTTATACTCATGAGCAATTTCTGCAATTCGCTTTATGTCTGATACAATTCCATCATAAGTAGGAGAAGTTATAAGCACTGCCCCTATCTCCGGATTGTCAGAAAGGCATCTTTCCACACGTAAAGGAGAAATTCCCCCATTTATCCCCAGTTCTGAATCCTCATGTGGATAAATACAGGTAACTTTTAGCTCTCTGAGATAAGCTGCATGATAAACAGCTTTATGGCAGTTTCTGGCAATCAGAATATGACCATTTCTTTTTACAGCGGCCGAAACAGCTGCCAAAATTGCTCCTGTACTTCCATTAATACAGTAAAAACTGTCTTTCACTCCGTAAAGACGGGCCGCTTCTTCCTGGGCTGTTTTCAAAACATCTACAGGATGATGAAGATTATCAAAACCTGCAATTTCCGTAATATCTTTTTGAACAGGAAAATCCCCTGCCACAGACAGGGGATTTCTCTTATGTCCCGGCATGTGAAAAGGATAGAAATCTGATTTTCCATACTCTTCCAGTTTTTTATATAATCTGTCCATAGATCTCCTCTCGTTTATTAAATGAGGATATTATACCATTAATCCGGGGCAGATGTCATCACGCCAGTTTTTTCTTAACATTTTTTACAAAATATTTATAATTTGATCTTGCTCATTGCAGCTTTATCGCATACAACAGTAACATCATTATGAAGCTGAAGAATAGAAGCCGGTACTTCAGGAGTGATCGGGCCGGTAAATGCTTTTGCAATAATATCAGCCTTACCCTCACCAGATGCTACCAGAAGGATTTTCTTTGCTCTCATGATTGTTCCGATTCCCATTGTATATGCCTGACGCGGAACATCCTCTTCTTTTTCAAAGAATCTCTTATTTGCCTCAATTGTGCTTTCTGTAAGATCTACACACTGTGTGTTTTTGCAGAATTCGCTTGCAGGCTCATTAAATCCGATATGTCCATTATGTCCGATTCCAAGAAGCTGGAGATCAACTCCGCCTGTAGCTGCAACAACTTCATCATACTCACGGCATGCTTTTTCGCTGTCCGGTTCCAGACCGTTCGGAACGAAAGTTCTGCTCTTATCAATATTTACATGGTCAAACAGATGTGTGTTCATGAAATAACGATAGCTCTGGTCATTGTCTCCGGAAAGACCTTTGTATTCGTCAAGGTTTACACTTGTCACCTGTGAAAAATCAAGATCACCTTTTTTGTACCATTCTACAAGCTGTGCGTAGGTTCCTTCCGGTGAGGAGCCGGTAGCCAGTCCCAGAACACAGTCTGGCTTCATAATGATCTGAGCGGAAATAATGTTCGCTGCGATGCGGCTCATTGCCTTGTAATCTTCTCCACAATAAAATTTCATTGCAAAGTCCTCCTTTAATATATGTTTTTATTTTCAGGACTGCTTCCTACATCAGTCGGAGAAGCATATCCCCTGTACCTACATTATAACCGCTTGTGGCATAAATTCCATTTAATTTTTCAGATGTTACAATAATAAGCGGAAGTTTTTCATGATCCACATACAATCTTCTTCCCAAAAGCTCAATATGATCAGCAAAATAATCATAATATACCTGAATTTCCGGGAACATGGAAAGAGCTTTGCTGATTGTAGGATCCTTAAGTGCGGTCTGGCTCTGTACCACAAAAAGGATTCTGGAACAAATTTTTCTGAATTCCTCCGGCTGTTCCATCATCTCATTCAGGATATGCTCGGTAGGTTCTCTGCTTTCTTCCAGAAACATCAGAATATGTTTTCCCTCTGCAGTAAGCTCAGATGCCTGTACCACTTCATTTCCATCCTCATCCTTGCGAAGCTGAAATTCCGGAAGTTCAATATTTTCGAGCATATCTTCCAGATCTGCCTGGCGCAGAATCATAGAGATTTCCTTTTTATCGCCTGCATCCACAGAAAAATAATATACGTAAGCAAACATATTTCCATTTGGCAGACGATTTGATGTAGTAATCCTGTATGTTCCTGCCTCCAGATCCGCCTCCAGTAAATCATCCTTCCATAAAAGACCGCCAAGACGAAGAGAGGTATACGTTCCATTTTCAAGCTTTGCCATAGACCAGTTCTGGAAATACTTCCACTGTGTTCCGTCTCCCGCTTTCAGAACAATATGACAGTTCTTTTCTGCTTCCGGAAGTACCGGAATAAATCTTCCATCCTTTCTGTACTCCATGGAACGGTCTTCCGGATTCAGTCTGGCCGGTATTCCAAGTGTCCTTGCAATGGCCACAAAAAGAATTTTCTTTGATAAAATACTGCCCACCTTTGTTTTCAGGCAGCCTGCAGGTGTAGTGATCACACTTGCTCTTTCTCTTTCAGGAATAGAGTTAATCCTTTTATCTACTTCTGTCCAGATAGATGCAGGATTCTCCCGGAAACAGAGCTTTTCTTCCTCAGAAAAAGTATTTTCTATAACTTCTCTGTATTTCATCAAAACCTCGTCGTCTATACGAGGATTCAATACATAATTTACAAAAACAGAATGTTCCAGTTCTTCCTCATAAGGCATAGCAAAACGAAGGTGTTCTTCCAGTACTTCTGCTCTGCAGTCTGTCCTGTCTTTTTCTGTCAGTACATTCAGAAGCTCCTCTCTCAGAAGCCCTTCCTCTTCATCCTCTGTGTTCTCTTCTGTAAAGCATCCCTGAAGAAACTTTTCACATTCAGGATTTACCCATGCCTCTGTCTTAGCTGTTCTTCTTGCCGCAGCCTTTTCCAGACGGATATTGCCTTCTGCTGTCTGCTCCGCTGTAGGCATGTCTGTATTTACAGGAGTGTCTACCGGCGCGATCATATCAACAGCTTCCCAGACATCTTTCTGTCCGGCATTTTTTCCAAAGATAACTCTTATCTGCTTCTGTTCTCTGGTATCTGCAAAAACACATTCACACTGCCCATCCCTGGATATCTGCACTGCAAGACTTCCAAGTCCCGTGGTAAAGCTGCAGGTTCCATCTTCTCCGGTAACACCCTCTGCCACAGGAGAAAATTCCGCATAATTCAGCACCTGGAAAGAAACCTCTGCTCCGGAAACCGGCCTTCCCTCCTCGTCTTCAACCTTTACAGAAAACTCTGTAACCGCCGCATAACGAGAAAGCTCATTCAGCATGGTCACCATTCCATCTGTTCCGATTTTTTCTTCACCTGATTCTGCCTGATCAAACCACCGGGAATGTACCATCATAGCTCTGGAAGAAGCATTGGTAAACCATCCTTTATTCAGGATAGGAAGAGGCTCACATGCACCAAGGAAATACCATTCTCCATCATTCCAGATTTCCACCCATGCATGATTATCATCACAGTGAGACCATTTCGGTGCATAAACCTGGCGGGAAGGAATTCCTATGCTTCGCATTGCATTTACCGTAAACACAGATTCCTCTCCGCATCGCCCGTTTCCCCTACGGTAAACAGTCAGTGCCGAAAGTGTTCTGTCGTCTGTACAGTGATAAGTTGCCTCCTGTGCGCACCAGTAATTTACCTCAATGGCAGTTTTTTTTCTGTTGAATCCAGAAAGAAGAGTTTCATTTCCATTCTCTTCCATGAATTTACTGATCTCTTCTGCAAATAAAGTTCTGCACGGAGCGATCTCTTCCTCATTTACTCTGTGATAAAGTACATAATTCAGGTAAATATCTTCCGGAAGCAATTTTACGCCTTCTGATTCATGCCATATCCGTACACTGTTCTTTGCATAATCAAGAAATATTTCAAATGAATAATTTCCCATGTCACTGCATGGCATAGTCATATAAAGATATTTTAAAGCAAGAGCCGTTTCTGGCTCCTGCTCTTTGATCTTTTTGTCTGTCTCCTCAAATATACCGGGAAACTGTACTTTTATTTCTTCATATCCTTTAAGGATACGCTCCCGGCTTTCTTTCAGAAATTCGCTCATATATTTCCTTTCCTGCCTGGATTTACAGGCAAAGAGGATATAAAATCATTTTCCCTCAAACTGATCAAGAACCTGTCTTGCCTCACGGATTGCTGTCTCATCCGTTCTCCAGACCTCAAATTCACTGAGAGAAGGAAGTCCCATATTTACTCCCTCTTTCCGGTATTTCATTTCACTGTCCAGAGTCTTTTTTCCGGACATATGGAATGCAGTTGCCCCGGTCTTCGGATATATCTCACGGATTACGGCCGCATTTACTCCGCTTCCCACCTGGATTTTTATTCTTCCTGCACTTTTTTCCACCAGATCCCTCAGAAGATCTGTTCCCAGAGTGCAGACATTTTTCTGTCCGGAAGTCAGGATCGTATCAATCCCAAGAGAAATTGCCTGTTCCATTGTCTCGTAAGGATCTGCACAAACATCAAAGGCACGATGAAGTGTCACAGACATACCCTCTGCTTCCTCCATCAGAATCTTCATCTGTTCCATATTCATGGTGCCGTCCGGTTTCAGACATCCGATCACAACACCTTCTGCACCAAGTTTTCTGAACTCCTTTACTGCTTCACGAATCAGAACAAACTCCTCGTTTGTATAACAGAAATCTCCGAATCTGGGGCGGATCAGTACATGGATCCTGATATCCGTATGCTTCCTGATTTCCTGAAACAGCCACGGATTTGGTGTGGTCCCTCCTATCACAAGACTGCCGCACAACTCCAGACGACTGGCGCCGCCTCTTGCTGCTGCCAGCGCAGACTCCACAGAATCTACACAGGCTTCTAAAATAAAATCAGTCATAATGTCTCTGTCTTCCCCCTTTCTGTATTTCTATCTGCACACCTCTTATTTCAGATCAGTCTTACACCGGATGCTTCAAGAGTATTTACAATCGTATCATCCGGATACTCGTCCGTTACGATCCCGTTAATGTCATCAAAATGTGCAAATTTATAAGAATCATTAAAATAGAATTTTTCTTTTTCCATAACAACGTACTTATGCCTGCTGCTGTGGATCACTGCTTTTTTTGTCAGTCCATCCTCAACTCCAAGAGTAGTAACAGTAAGATCCACCATATCTACACCGCAGCTTCCGAGGAAGGCTCTGTCAAAACTGTACTGTTTCAATACCTCGATCGTAGCTGCTCCCATAAATCCATTGACTCCCTGATACATGGTCCCGCCTGTGCCAATCACAGTGATCATCGGATTCTGTACCAGTATCTGCATGATATCGATCATATTGGTAACAACAACAATCCTCATCCTGGATGCTGCCAGAAGTTTTGCCAGCTCAATATTTGTAGTAGAAATGTCAAGAAAAATAGTTTCATTACTCTTGATCAGCCCCATAGCTTTTTCTGCAATAATCTTCTTTTTATCCAGATGATAATTTCGTCTGTCGATCACATCCCGCTGGAGGGGATAGTCCTGAGACATAATTGCCCCTCCATAGGTTCGTTTCAGTTTTCCGGCATTCTCCAGAGTCTTCAGATCCTTACGGATACAGTCCTCAGACACCTGAAATTTTTCACTGAGTTCTTTTACCTTAACCTTCCCCTTGTCCTGAAGGCACATGATGATAGCACTTTGTCTTTCTTCTGTAAACATGAAGTACCTCCTTTCATTTAAGAGGAGTTTTTGTCTTTATTCTTCTGTAAGAATTACATCAAGTACTGTATCTGTCTGATCCGGAAGAACAGGATCCAGCCCAAGATCTGCAAATACAATATCCGGATAATCACTATGTACCCAGCTGTTAGATACCGGAACTTCTGCTCCGGATGCCAGATAACGGATTGCCTTTAAACGATCTTTCGGAACCCCAAGAAGAGGTACCGGACCAATAGTATTCTCAAAAAGATGGAAATACAGATGATTCCCTTTGGATGTAATACGTCCGTAATCCGGTTTCTCCAGCTTGGATTTACCACATCCATAAATACTCTCTCCATTTTTCTTCATCCATTTACCAATCTCCCGAAGGATCTTCATGGATTCTTCAGGAATATTGCCTTTTGCATCCGGTCCTACGTTCAGGATCAGATTTCCACCCTTGGAAACACATTCGACCAGCTTTTTAATAAGCATAGGAGCCGGTTTATAGAAATGATCTGTTGCACAGTAACCCCAGTGATTGTTCATGGTAAAACATGCTTCCCATGCAATATCGTTGCCTTCTGCATCCTGAATACCATTAGGCGGTATCATCTGCTCCGGACTTACAAAATCTCCGTGATACGGTGTCGGCTTACATTCTGCCAGAGAACCGTATCCTTCTCCGCTTACTTCCAGACGATTGTCAATGATCACATCCGGCTGGAGACTGCGCACCATGTTCATAAGCTCTGTTGCTTTCCATGCTTCTCCTCTGAGATCATCATAGGAGAAATCAAACCAGAGAATATCGATCTTACCATAATTGGTACAGATTTCTCGAATCTGATTATGCATATAAGTAAGATAATTATCAAAATTCCGATTATCATTTTTATAGGCAGGATTATTTCTCATGGGATGCTGTCGGTCTCCATAATGAGGATAATCGTCATGATACCAGTCAATAATGGTAAAATAAATACCAACCTTCAGCCCCTCTGCACGCACTGCCTCTACATATTCTTTTACAAGGTCACGTCCGCATTTGGTATTTGTGGATTTAAAATCTGTATACTGACTATCAAAAAGACAGAATCCGTCATGATGCTTGGCTGTCAGAACAACATATTTCATTCCGGCTTCTTTTGCCGCACGGGCCCAGGCTCTCGGATCATAATCAACGGGATCAAATTCATCAAAGTATTTCATATACTCTTCTTTTGTGATCTCTTCTTCACTTCTTACCCACTCGCCTCTGGCAGGAATGGAATACAGTCCCCAATGGATGAACATTCCAAATCTTGCGTCAAGGTACCATTCCATTCTTTTGTTGTACTCTTCTCTGTTAAATGTGTACATGGCCTTCCTCCTGTAGGAAATTTATTTTGCTGTCTCCTGAATATCCGGATAGTGGCATTTTACAATATGTCCCGGTGCGATCTCTACCGGCTGCGGACGCTCACATTTACATTTCTCTGTGCAGTGAGGACATCTTGTGTGGAACAGACATCCGCTCGGCGGATTACTTGGGCTCGGAAGATCACCCTGAAGGATGATACGGCTGGACTTCTTCTCCGGATCCGGAATCGGAACTGCAGAGAGAAGCGCTCTTGTATACGGATGTCTTGGATTTGCATAAAGCTCTTTTTTCGGAGCTGTCTCTACGATAGTTCCAAGATACATAACACCGATTCTGTCTGAGATCATCTCCACAACACTGAGGTCATGAGAGATAAACAGATAAGTCAGATTATAATCCTTCTGCAGCTGCTGCAGAAGATTCAGTACCTGTGCCTGGATAGAAACGTCCAGTGCAGATACCGGCTCATCAGCAATGATAAGCTTTGGCTGTACAGTAAGTGCTCTGGCAATACCAATACGCTGACGCTGTCCGCCTGAAAACTCATGAGGATAACGTTCTCCATGAGAAGGACTTAAACCTACGACGCCAAGCAGCTCATGAACTTTTTTCAATCTTTCACCTGCTGTCATATTAGTGTGGATCAGAAGAGGTTCTCCGATCAGGTCCTGCACCTTCATTCTTGGGTTCAAAGATCCATAAGGATCCTGGAATACCATCTGGATCTCGGATCTTAAGGGACGCATCTCATTATCAGAGATTTTTGAGATATCCTTGCCCTGGAACCAGATTTCACCCTGGTCCGGTGTGATCAGATGATCGATCAGTTTACCTGTTGTGGATTTACCACAGCCGGACTCTCCTACCAAAGAAAAAGTTTCTCCCGGCATAATGTCAAAGGAAACGTCGTTTACGGCATGAACGAATTTTTTCTTGCCGAACATCCCCTTATTTGCAGAAAATGTTTTTGATATGTTTTTTACAGATACTAATGCTTCACTCATGACCGATCACGCCTCCTTTCCAAGTTCTTTAAAATGATGGCACCTGCATTTATGGACTCCGTCTACAACCTCAAGCTCCGGCTCCTTCTCTCTGCAGATATCTGTTGCATACTTGCATCTTGGTGCAAATTTACATCCCTTTGGCATAACGGAAAGATCCGGCACACTTCCCGGGATAGACGGAAGAGATTCCACTCCGCTGCCAAGCTTCGGCACAGAAGCGATCAGTCCCTGTGTATATGGATGCTTCGGAGCTGCAAACAGCTCTTTTACCGGAGCCTCCTCTACGATACGGCCTGCATACATAACAACCACACGGCTGCACATTTCTGCAACCACACCAAGGTCATGTGTGATCATCAGGATACCTGTATTTTTCTTTTCACGGATTTCTTCCATCAGTTCCAAAATCTGTGCCTGAATAGTAACGTCAAGAGCTGTAGTAGGCTCATCTGCAATCAGAAGTTCTGGCTCGCATGACATTGCCATAGCGATCATAACTCGCTGACACATACCACCGGACAGCTGATGAGGATAACTCTTAAGAGTCATTTCCGGCTCCGGGATACCAACAGATTTCAGTACATCAAACGCTCTCTGATGAGCCTGCTCCTTGCTGAAATCATTATGAAGAAGAATCGCCTCTGTAAGCTGTTTCTCAATTTTCATACATGGGTTCAGAGAGTTCATCGGTTCCTGGAAGATCATTGCAACTTCTCTTCCGCGGATATTTCTCATTCCCTTTTTATCTTCTTTGAGAAGATCTGTTCCATTCAGGATTACTTCTCCATTGGATATTTTACTGTTTCTTGCCAGAAGACGCATAACGGACAGAGAGGTAACAGACTTGCCGCATCCGGACTCTCCTACCAGACCAAGGATTTCTCCTCTGTCAATGGAAAAGGATACGTTATTGACTGCTGTCACCCATGTTTTGTCCCGCTTGAATTCTGTGCGGAGATTTTTTACTTCTAATAATTTTTCTGCCATGGTTTCTCCCTCCTAGTTCATCTTCGGATCCAGAGTATCTCTGAGACCATCGCCCAGCAGGTTAAATGCCAGAACGGTAAGGAAGATCAGAATACCTGGAAACAGTACCATATGAGGAGCTGTATTCAGATAGTTACGTCCAAGTGAAAGCATTGCACCCCAGTCAGGTTCTGTAACATTAGCTCCAAATCCCAGGAAGCTAAGAGAAGATGCCGCCAGGATTGCTGTACCAATACGCATGGTAAAGTTTACGATCATGGACTGGATAGTTCCCGGGAACACATGTACAAACAGAATCCGGCTGTTTTTACATCCCAGAGAACGGGCAACCTCCACATAAAGGGATTGCTTAACAGAAATAGTTGCGCTTCGTATGATACGGGCAAAGGATGGCACCGTAAACACTGCAACAGCAATCATAACGTTTACCATACCAGGTCCGATAATTGCAACAACTGCGATTGCAAGAAGGATATCCGGAAATGCAAAAAGAACATCACAGCATCTCATGATCAGGGAGTCTACAAATCCGCCGTAGAAACCTGCGATCAGACCTAAAACAACTCCTCCGGCTGTTCCGATCACAGTAGCGATCAGGGCACAGGAAAGAGATAATCTGGAACCTACCATCAGACGGCTGAATACGTCCTGGCCAAATTCATCTGTACCCCAGATATGAGCTGCGCTTGGTCCCTGAAGAAGGGCTGTATAATCCGGCTGATCCGGTGCATAAGGAACTACAAACGGCGCAATGACCGCCATTAAAATAATAAACAGTATAAAAACAAGAGAAACAACTGCTGTTTTACGCTTCATAAACTTCTTGGTAAATTCTTTTACCTTACTCTGCGCTTTAGGAAGCTCTTCAGCAGCAGCAAACTTGTTCTGGTCTAAATTTGTATTTGTCTGTGCCATGTTTTTTCCTCCTAGTTATAGCGAATTTTCGGGTTGATCACTCCGTAAAGGACATCCACGATCAGGTTAATGAAAATGTATTCCGCTGCAAAGAACAGAAGCAACGCCTGTACTACTTTATAATCACGGAAATTAATAGAGTCTACCAGCAGACGTCCAAGACCCGGGATGGAAAATACTGTTTCCGCCATAACAGAACCGGAAAGAAGACCGCCGATCTGAAGGCCTGCAACAGTAACAATCTCAATAAGAGAATTTTTAAATGCATGACGCATAACAACCAGAGTTTCTTTTAAACCTTTGGCACGTGCTGTACGGACATAATCCTCACGCATGGTCTCCAGCATAGTGGATCTGGTAAATCTTCCTAATACAGCCATGATTCCTGCACCCATGGTGATAGATGGAAGAATATAACTCTGCCAGGAATCCAGTCCTCCTGTAGGCAGCCAGTTCAATGCAACCGAAAATCCCTGGATCAGTTCCAGTCCCAGCCAGAAGCTTGGAACAGATATACCAGAAATCGCAATGATCATTCCAATATAGTCAAGTGCTCTTCCATGGAATACTGCAGAAATGATACCCAGAGCAATACCTATGATAGTTGCCCAGATCATAGCTGATACTGTCAGCATGATTGTAGGTTTCAGTCTTGGTGCGATTGTTTCAACAACTGTTTTTCCATTTTTTACAGAATCGCCAAGATCTCCGGTAAAAAGACCTTTCATGTAATGGCCATACTGAACAAGCAGAGGCTCATTCAGACCCAGCTGCTCTCTTACTACCTCTACATCTTCCTTTGTTGCATCCTGTCCTGCGATCATTCTGGCCGGATCTCCCGGGATCATATGGATGAACATAAATACCACAAATGAAATTACAAGCAGAAGTGGAATTGCGCTTGCTACACGCTTGCAAAAATATTTGCCCATTTTATTACCTCCAGTCTGATATTTTAAAAATTTATATGCTGTACGATTCTCATCTGTACAGTAAAAGAAACTACCGTATGCACATCTGTGAATGGTCACAGACCGCTGTACGGCAGTTTCCTACTCAGAACTTTTTTGCTCTGTCATATTTCACTGCGGCGCCTGTCGCCCCAGTTGCCTATTCTGTTTTATTTTCGTGACTCTTACTGTGCAAGTTCTGCATGTGCAAAGTTAAATGATCCGTCCGGAGATACATATGCGCCGGAGAGATAAGATTTTGCTGCATACAGAAGCTGGTCATTACCAAGGAACAGCCATGGTGCTGCTTCCCATGCGATTGTCTGAGCTTTTCCATAAATCTCAGCCTGTTTTTCCGGGTCAGCAGTAGCCAGACCTTCGTCTAACAGTTTATCAAATTCTTCATCGCTGAAGTATGCTGTATTCGCACTGGTTGGAGGACACATGTCACTGTACAGAAGAGAACGTACAGAACCATCCATAGTAAAGTCAGATGCAGACCAGTTTACATACCACATGTTTACTTCAGCCTCATCTTTTTCTACATAAATCTTATCACTGATAGTAGCTGCTTCCATCGGAAGTACTTCTACATCAATGTTGATCTGAGAAAGCATCTGTTTTACAAATGTCATACCCTTTACATCCTGAGTGATGTTGTCTCCCCACAGAGTAAGCTTGAATCCATCTTCGTATCCGGCTTCTTTCATAAGTTCTTTTGCTTTCTCCACATCGTATGTATATGGGGTCTGCTCTTTATATCCGCCGATAATAGAAGGAACAACAGATGTTGCCGGTTTTCCGTTTCCTGCATACATAAGCTGGATATATGCATCTTTATCGATAGCATAGTTCATAGCCTGACGTACTTTAACATCCTGAAGCTCCGGAAGATTCATATTCAGAGTTACATATCTCATGATATTAGAGTCTGCTGCAAGTACATTTACATCATCGCTTCCCTGGATTGCTGCCATCTGGTCTGCAGGCATCGGATAAACAAGATCTGCCTCGCCAGTCTGGAGCATTGCTGTACGGGAACCAGCCTCTGGTACCTCTTTAATAGTAACAGTATCTACGGAAGCTTTTTCTCCCCAGTAATCTTCATTACGCTCGAAAGAAGTATGATCGCCTTCCTCCCACTCTGTACAGATAAATGGACCTGTTCCTACCGGATGGTTCATAATATCATTGCCGTATTCCTCAAGAGCAGCCGGGCTGATCATACAAAACTGTGTCATACGGTTGATAAACGGAGACCATGCTTCTGTAAGCTTGAACACTACTGTATAGTCATCCGGAGTCTCAATGCTCTCAACACGGAATTTCTCTGTTCCGTCCGGCTGAGCTACAACATAAGTTCTTCTCTGACGAAGTTTATTTTCCGGATCAATGATTCTTTCATAGTTTGCCACTACAGCTGCTGCATTAAAGTCTGTTCCATCGGAGAATTTAACGCCTTCGCGAAGATGGAATGTATAAGTAAGGGAATCCTCAGAAACCTCCCAGGATTCTGCCAGCTGTCCTTCCAGTTCCTGATTCTCATTGAAAGTGATAAGCATCTCATAACATCCACGGGTTGCAGAAATAGCATTCGTATCCGGAATATTTGCCGGGTCCATGGAACTTACACTTCCTTCAATTGCGATCACCAGGTCATTGTCCTTTGATTTCGCATCTGTGTTTGTTGCTTTTACTGCGTATCCGTCTTCTGCTGCGAATACTGCTGTGCTCATAGACAGAGTCATAACACCTGCCATAAGAGCTGCGAGAACTTTTTTACGATTTTTCATAAATCCTTCTCCTTTTTCTTTGTTTATTTGTTAATAAGTTACAAGTTCATAATGAAATACGGGTACAAAAAAAGCATCTCTTATTTTTTGCGTTTTTGCAATGTTCTTATTATAATCCGGATCAAACATGCCCCTTTGCATACTCATAAAAATGCTTCTCTTAACTTG
>NZ_CABVDF010000057.1:0-13774 GCF_902497045.1 uncultured Blautia sp.
ATTCTGCTTTTATAAGCCTGTCTGATATGATAAACTATTAATAAAACAAAGAAAAAGGAACTACACATTATGACTCCAAAACAAAAAATCAAACAAATTATCTTACTGGTTTTCGGTCTGTCTGTTGCTCACCTGGGTGTGACTTTTTTTATTCAGGCAAATCTGGGAACCGACCCCTTTAACGTCTTTGTCCAGGGCATCTTCCGCAGTGTTCCGTGGCCGGCAGCTCTTAACTGGACTCACGGACGTACTCACATGATGATCTGTTTTCTGATCATCCTGGTGCTGCTTTTCGTTGACCGCAGCTACATACGGATCGGGACGATCATCTGTATGTTTCTTGGCGGACCTATTATCGATCTTTTTACCGTCCTGCTTGGAAACTATATCAACAGCTCTCTGCCCATGGCAGTACGTATTATTGTCCTTGTGGCAGGATGTATCATCCTTGCTCTTGGCATGACCATCGTGATCAAATCGGAAGCAGGAACAGGTCCCAATGATCTGGTTGCTATTGTCATCAGTGACAAAAGTCACAGGCCTTTCGGCATTGTGCGTATCCTGACAGACTGCTTCTTTGTGATCGCAGGTTTTCTACTTGGAGGAACCTTTGGACTGGGAACCATTATCTGTGCCTTTATCGTAGGTCCGGTAGCACAGATCTTTATGCCGCATTCCGAACGCTTCTGCAAAAAAATAATCGGAAATTAAAACCGTACCCGGCTGCCATGTTTTTCACAGCTGCCGGGTACGGTTTTTTCACAGAAAGATATTTAACTTACTTCAGGGCTCCTACAGAAGCAATCTTACGATTTAAATTTTCGGAATTCCATCAAATCCAGCCTGAAGTTCTGCATCTGTGGGAATATAATCACTCATTTCTCCATCATTATATCTGCCATAAGCAAACATATCAAAATATCCTGTTCCGGTAAGTCCAAACACAATGGTCTTTTCTTCTCCGGTTTCTTTACACTTCATAGCTTCATCCAGCGCTGCCCGGATCGCATGAGCGCTTTCAGGCGCCGGAAGAATTCCTTCCACACGGGCAAACATCTGCGCCGCCTCAAAAACAGAAGTCTGCTCGACAGAACGTGCTTCCATCAATCCGTCTGCATAAAGCTGAGACAGTACCGGATTCATTCCGTGGTAGCGAAGACCACCTGCATGGCTTGCTGACGGAATGAATCCGCTTCCAAGCGTATACATTTTAGCCAGAGGCGTCACCATACCGGTGTCACAGAAATCATATACAAATTTTCCTCTGGTAAGGGTAGGGCAGGATGCCGGTTCCACTGCAATAAACTGATAATCTCTTTCTCCCCGGAGTTTTTCTCCCATAAAAGGAGAAATCAGACCGCCAAGATTGGAACCGCCTCCGGCACAGCCAATAATGATGTCCGGAACTACTCCATACTTATCCAGAGCCGCTTTTGTTTCCATCCCGATAATAGACTGATGGAGAAGCACCTGATTCAAAACGCTTCCCAGCACATAACGGTAGCCTTCCATGCCTGTCGCGCATTCTACAGCCTCTGAAATAGCGCATCCAAGGCTTCCCGATGTACCCGGATGCTCTTTCAGGATCTTTCTTCCTACTTCTGTTGTTTCAGATGGAGACGGGGTCACCTGCGCCCCATAAGTCCTCATTACTTCACGTCGGAATGGCTTCTGCTCATAAGAGCATTTTACCATAAATACCCTGCAGTCCAGATCAAGATACGCGCATGCCATAGAAAGAGCGGTTCCCCACTGTCCGGCTCCGGTTTCTGTTGTGACGCCCTTTAATCCCTGATTTTTTGCATAATACGCCTGTGCAATGGCAGAATTCAGCTTATGACTTCCGCTGGTATTATTTCCTTCGAATTTATAATAGATTTTTGCCGGAGTCTGGAGTTTTTCTTCCAGGCAGTATGCACGTACCAGAGGAGATGGACGGTACATTTTATAAAAGCTGCGGATCTCTTCCGGAATCTTAATATATGGGTTCTCGTTGTCAAGCTCCTGTTTTACAAGCTCATCACAAAATACCACTCCCAGTTCCTCTGCTGTCATAGGCTCTAAGGTCTCAGGATTCAGAAGAGGAGCCGGTTTATTTTTCATATCTGCACGTACGTTATACCATGCCTCCGGCATTTCCTGCTCTTCCAGATAGATTTTATAAGGAATCTGTTTTTCTTCTGCCATAATATGCTCCTTTCTTCCTGCAAATATTACAGTATTCTTTCTGCCGATGTCACTGCGTTTGCTCCGTCTGCTGCTGCTGTTATCACCTGACGAAGCTGCTTGGTTCTGATATCCCCTGCTGCAAAAATGCCCGGTGTACTGGTCACACAGTCTTCTCCTGCAACAATATATCCGCTTTCATCCAGTTTTACCAGATTTCGGAACAGTTCCGTATTTGGTACGATTCCCACAGCAATAAAAACACCGTCCAGGGGAAGCTCCCTTTCCTCTCCGGTCTTTTTATTCTGAAGCTTTATTCCTGATACCATTTCCTCGCCTTCAATACTAACAGGAACCGTATCCCAGATCATCTCCACATTTTCGCAGGCAAAAAGCTTTTCCTGCAGGATCTGGTCGGCTCTCATCTGATCTCTTCTGTGGATCACATAAACTTTTTTGCAGGTTCGGGAAAGAAGGATAGCATCTTCTGCCGCCACATTTCCGCCTCCGATCACTGCTACTGTACGATCCCGGAAAAAAGCACCGTCACAGGTGGCGCAATAAGACACTCCCATTCCGCTCAAAGCTTCTTCTCCAGGGATTCCAAGGGTTCTGTGAGCCGCGCCAAATGCAAGGATCACAGCCCTTGCCCTGTATTCATTCTTTTTTGTACGGATTACTTTGATCCCGTCCTCATCCTTCACAGAAACTACATTTTCTCTCAAGGGAGCCAGACCCAGTTTTTCTGCATGGGCAGCCATTTTTTCTCCCAGATCCATTCCATTGATCCCGGGAAGTCCCGGATAATTATCCACTTCATAAGTATCTACAATCTGCCCGCCCTGAGCAAACTTTCTCTCGATCCATAAAGTATTCAGCCGTGCTCTTGCCGCATAGATTGCTGCACTGATTCCTGCCGGTCCTGCTCCCAATATTGCCAAATCATAAATTTCTGACATAAAGTTCTCCTTTCCGTCTTTTCACTGTCTTTTTCTCAGTTTAGCATACATTAGTATTTTTTCCAATAAGATAGTAAAAACACCTTTGCCAGGAGTATTTTATGCGCTCTTATTTACACCGATACAAAAAATCCATACTCATAGGCCTGTCTCTTTGTCTTGTTCTTTTTGCAGGGATGGGTCTTGGTTTTCTTTCCAGCCATGTATGGTCCCAGAACGGAAGGTTCCGTGCCTTTACCAATGAAATTTTTGAAAAAGAAGTTTCCGAAAGTATGCTGACGCTTCATTATTCTCTGGCGCATCCTGAGAAAAAAGGAATCTCCCGTCCGGCTCCGTCTCTTGGTACGGTCAGCAGCAATATGGATGGTACATACCGGCTTTATACAGGCTATCTGGAAAAGCTGAAAACTTTTTCTCCCGACAAGCTTTCCCGGGAGAATCAGATCACCCTGGATATGCTTCTTCTGTATTTTCATACACAGCTTTCCCTTAAGGATCATATCCTCCTGGAAGAAATGCTTTCCCCCAGCCTTGGAATCCAGGCACAGCTTCCTGTCCTTCTGGCAGAATACACCTTTTATGAAGACCAGGATATCGCCGATTATCTGAACCTTTTAAGCTCTATAGGGCTTTATTTTCAAAGTATACTGGAATTTGAAGAAGAAAAATCCCGTGCCGGACTGTTTATGAGCGATACCACTCTGGACAGAATCTTAGACCAGTGCAGAGCCTTTATCCAGAATCCGGATTCTAATTATATGCTGGAGGTATTTTCACGAAAGATTAAAGACTATGGGAAATTTTCAGAAGCAGATGAGCAAAAACTGATCGCCCGTCATGAAAACATCCTGAAGGATCGTGTGATCCCTGCTTATCAGAATCTGATAAACGGACTGGAAAGTTTTCGTGGAACCGGAAGGGCAAGCTGCGGACTTGCACACTTTAAAGGAGGACGGGAATATTATGAATATCTTCTGAAAAGTAGCGTAGGCTCCTATGTTCCTGTATCCCGTATACAAAAGCGTCTCCTGACTCAGCTTTCCCACGATCTTAAGCTTATGCGACAGATACTGACGGAGCAGCCTTCTCTGGCAGGCAGACTTCAGGACGGAGTATCTCTTCTGAATACGGAGCCTAATAAGATTCTGGAAACATTAAGTCAATGCATTCAGAAAGATTTTCCGGATCCCGGAAATGTTTCCTACGAGGTCCGCTTTGTGCACCCGTCTATGGAAAAACATCTGAGCCCTGCTTTTTATCTGACCCCTCCCCTGGACACAGGAAGTCCCAATATCATTTACATCAATCAGGCAGATCAGAGAAGCGGACCGGAACTTTTTTCCACCCTGGCTCATGAAGGGTTTCCCGGACACCTTTACCAGACTTTGTATTTCGGCTCGGCAGAGCCTTCCGATATCCGTTATCTGATCTCCTGCGGCGGTTATGTAGAAGGATGGGCAACCTATGCAGAATCCTGTATCAGCTCCTATGCCGGAAAATTTCTGAAAGATACTGCTCCGGAAGATACAGCCTCCCTTTTCTGGCTGAACCGGAGTATCAATCTTTGTATTTATTCTCTTCTGGATATTGGAATCCACTATCAGGGCTGGGATCAGATTCGTGCCGGGCATTTTCTGAAAGCTTTCGGCATTGGAGATGCTTCTGTGATCCGCTCTATCTATCAGTACATTGTTGAAACGCCTGCCAATTATCTGAAATACTACTGGGGATATCTGAATTTCCTGGATCTCCGGGAATCACAGAAACAAAAACAGGGAAAGAATTTTGATCTGAAAACTTTTCACCGAAAGCTTCTTCAGACAGGTCCCGTTCCCTTTCCTGTGCTGGAAAAGTATATAAACTGAATTATTTCTGAAATGAAAAAGGTTCCTTTTAGAAACGCTCTGGTTTCTCAGGGAACCTTTTTCATACTATTCTATTCTGTCCTGTAATTCCTGAAAAAATCCTGCAGCTTCATTAGAGCTGCAGTCAGGCTTTCCGTTTCTTCTTTGTTCAGATCTTTTAATACGGACATGACCATACGCTCATGAAAGATCCTGTGATGATGATATGCCTGCTCTCCCTTTTCCGAAAGAGATACCAGCACCACACGCCTGTCCTCTTCACTTCGCACACGGTTTACATAACCTTTTTTAACCAGATTATTCATGGCTATGGTCAATGTCCCTACTGTCACCGAAAGGCTTTTTGCCACAGCAGACATATTCCTGGGATTTCCGATTCCCACAGCCTCTATCACATGCATATCCTTTACAGAAATATCTTTATATTCAGAAGTGATCAGCGCTCTTTCTTCAATATCCATGATTTCATTAAACAAGTTTACCAGAATATCATTTACAGTCTCAACAGAATTCATAGCTGACTCCTTTCTTGTGCTTTTCTATATTATACCCCAAACCCTCCTGACCACAAAGTATTTTTTGCAGTTTTAGCGGAAGTTTGCTATAATGATGAAATAAAAACAATCTCACCTTATGGAAAAGGAATTTATTATGAAAAAAAATAAAAATATGCCGCTGAACCTCAGGGAAAAAACCAACTCCCGGGCTGTTTTTTTCAGCGCAGTTATTGTTCTGGCAGTACTGGTGGGCTTTTTCCGCCAGCTTGATTATAATATGATCCAGAAACCTGCCGAAGCCGCCAGGCGGGAGGCAGCACAAAAAAAAGCCGAAGAAAAGAAAAAAGCAAATACCCCTACGGTTACTACTGCAACGGTAGTCGCTGTTGGAGATAATCTTTATCATGACAGCCTTCTCCAATCCGGTCAGAATGAATCCGGTACCTGGAATTATGACCACATCTATGAAAATGTAAAAGATGAAATTTCCGCTGCAGATATAGCAATGGTCGATCAGGAAACTGTTCTTACAAAAGACCATGACTATGTCAGCGGCTATCCGTCCTTTGCCACACCTACAGAGGTTGGGGATGCCCTGATCAATGCAGGTTTTGATGTGATCGAATCCGCAACCAATCATGTGGATGATTACGGTGCCGACTTTATTGAACAGACTCTTGATTTCTGGAATACAAAATATCCTGATGTCCCTGTTCTTGGTATCCATGATTCTCAGGAAGATGCAGACACTGTTAAAACAATGGAAGTAAATGGCATACGGATCGCTTTTCTCAATTTTGTCTACGGAACCAACAATGGAGGCCCAGGCGAGGGAAAAAACTACATGATCGACATTTTTGATAAAACAAAAGTGGCATCCATGATCCAGAAAGCCAAGGAAGACAGCGACTGCCTGATCTTTGTTGCCCAATGGGGCAAGGAAGAAGAATCTATGCCTACGGAATATGAAAAAGAATGGGCGGCTTTCCTGATGCAGCAAGGGGTCGATGTGGTCATTGGAGGTCATCCCCATGTGCTTCAGCCCTACGGCCGCATGTCTGATGATGAAGGAAATGAAATGCTGATCTTTTACTCTCTTGGCAATTTTGTTTCCACTCAGGAGGGACTTTCCAATCTTCTGGGCGGCATGGCCAGCTTTACTATCCAAAAATCTGTTCTTAAAGGAAAAACCGAAATCCAGATTCTGGATCCTGTAATAAAGCCTACGGTCATGCATTATAATAAAGATGAAGGAATCTTCGGTCCCTATATGCTGGAAGATTATACGGAAGAGCTTGCCTCCCAGCACGGAGTACGAAATATCATTGGTGATGAATTTTCTCTTGAAAATCTGAAGAAAAAATTCAATGAGATCATGTCCATGAATGTGGAGCCTTCCACCAGGACAAACCTTTTGGATGTTTCTTTTGATTATGAAATGAATATGACAGATTCCAGGGGAAATTATGTAGAAGACACCTGGTCTGTCAGTGCGGCACAATATCTGGAGGAAAAATCCAGCAATTCCTCCTCTGGTTCTTCTGACAGTTCGGAAGGCTATGAAGATTCCGAAAACAGCGGGGAATCCGGAAATTATGATGAATCCGGAGAAGAGGACAGTTCCGATGAATATGATGAATCAGAAGAATATTACTGATTCTGTATAGAATAAATACGATAAGTAAAAAAGCCCTTTACAGAATGGCTGCCGATTCCTGCTGCAGCTTACTGTTAAGGGCTTTTCATTTATTTTATCTTCTCCGGAAACAACAGCTGTTCCGCATTTTTTCTTGTTGTACAGATCACTTCCTCAGGAGAAATTCCCTTCAGCTCCGCGATTGCCTGCGCCACATAAGGCAGATTCAGAGAACTGTTCCTTTTTCCACGGTTAGGCTCCGGACTTAAATAGGGGCTGTCTGTTTCCAGAACCAGCTGTTCCAACGGAGCATATTCCACAACCTCCTTCAGTTTTCTGGCATTTTTAAAGGTAACTACGCCGCCAATCCCCAGATAAAGTCCCATATCCAGATACTCTGCCGCCATTTCCTTTCCATAGGAAAAACAGTGAATGACACCGCCGTACATGCCTTTTTTCATATATTCCTTTACTATATCCAGTGTATCCTTTGCCGCCTCTCTGCTGTGGATCATAAAAGGAAGCTTTTCCTCTCCGGCAATATCCATCTGAGCCCGAAACATTTTTTTCTGTATCTCATGTTCATGAGCTTCCTTATGCCAGTAATAGTCCAGGCCGATCTCACCTATGGCGATAAATTTTTCCATATGGGAAATCCTGCGTATCTCTTCCAGGGTTTCCTCTGTCATCTGATCTGCATCATCCGGATGCACTCCTACTGCTCCATAAATAAATGGATATTTTTCTGTAAGAGAAATCGTTCTCCCAAATTCACCTATAGATGCACAGACATTGACCATTGTTCCAATCCCGTTCTCCTCCATAGAAGCTAAAAGGCTGTCCCGATCCTGATCAAATGCTTTGTCATCATAATGCGCATGGGTTTCAAAAATATCTGTTCTCATTGTTCCTGTCCTTTTTCACAGCACACAAATTCATCGCCCGGACGGATCACTCCGCCGTGAAGGACTTTTGTAAAAACGCCTTCTCTTGGCATGATGCAGTCACCCATGATTTGAAAAATCTCACAGCCGTGATGACACTTCTTCCCGATCTGTGTCATTTCCAGCACCACGTCATTGCAGCGGAATATGGTTCCCACCGGCATTTTTGCAAAGTCAAAACCCTCTACGATAATATTTTCACCAAAAGCTCCGTCAGCTACCTGCGCTCCTCTGGCACGAAAATCCTCGATTTTATCATGAGAAAGAAGACTGACCTGTCTGTGCCATTTCCCTGCATGGGCATCCCCCTTAATACCCCAGTCTTCAATAAATTCTGCCTCCGGCACGCTGTGTTTCTGTGTTCCCTTTTCTTCACTGATACATACTGCAATTACTTTTCCCATATTCTTACCTTCTTTATATTTACTCATCCGCTTCCATTCTGCTGCTTTATTCATTCAGAGGCAAGGCTCTTTATTTCCTCGCACAGTCAGAAGCTTCCCCTGTAAGGATTTCTATTCCATGACCCAAAGCTCCGATAATGTATTCCAGACTTTCTTTTACCGCCCTGGGACTTCCCGGAAGATTGATGATCAATGTTTTTTTTCGGATCCCCGCTGTCGCCCGGCTCAGCATAGCCCTCCTGGTGATAGTCATACTATAGGCACGCATAGCTTCCGGAATCCCCGGTACTCTGCGCTCTATGATATCCTCTGTAGCCTCCGGCATCACATCTCTCTGAGAAAATCCGGTTCCTCCGGTCGTAAGGATCAGTTCCGCAAGATTATTGTCTGCGATTTCTTTCATTTTTTCACCAAGCATGGTTCTGTCATCCGGAAGGATATCCATGGATACCACCTGGTAACCTTCTCTTTCCAGGATCTCGCGGATAGCCGGACCACTCAGATCCTCCCTCTCTCCTCTGTAACCGGAATCACTTGATGTTATGATCGCTGCACGTTTCATCTTCAGCCTCCTATCTGAGACATACAGAGTTTTTCTGTATCGTCCTCCTGTGCTTTTTCCAT
Source organism: uncultured Blautia sp. (assembly GCF_902497045.1). Classification (NCBI taxonomy): domain Bacteria; kingdom Bacillati; phylum Bacillota; class Clostridia; order Lachnospirales; family Lachnospiraceae; genus Blautia; species uncultured Blautia sp. The sequence continues at coordinate 9,096 of NZ_CABVDF010000057.1, forward strand.
AAAATGATGTCCGTCCGGCTTCTCATTTAAAGCCTGCCGGATCACTTTTTTCAAGTCCTCATCAGATCCTCCGTTTCTCAGGATTTCTCTCAGATCTCTGCCTGCTGTGTACTGCAGACATGTTTTCAGAAATCCCTGAGAAGTCAGACGGATACGGTTGCACTCCCCGCAGAACTTGTGACTGACTGCACTGATAAATCCCAGCTTACCCACAAATCCTTCTGCCTCATAATACCGGGAAGGCCCGTTTCCAAGCGGTTTTCCCTGATATATACTGAGCGGTCCAAATTTTTTTTCCAGAAGAGCAACCAGCTCCGTCTCTGCCATCCCTTTAAATTCTGTTCCGCAGCCAATGGGCATCATCTCGATAAATCTTACATGAACAGGATATTTCCGTGCAAGCTCTGCTATCTGACAGATGTCCTGTCCCTGTATGCCCAAAGGAACACAGTTGATTTTTACAGATACCTGCGGATACCGCAGGGCTTCCTGTATCCCTTCCAGGGACTGATCCAGAAGATCTCTTCTGGCTATCTTTCTGAAACATTCTCTGTCCAGAGTATCCAGACTGATATTAACTGCATCCAGCCCTGCCTCTGCCAGATCTTTCATCTGTTCCTTTAAAAGAACACCGTTTGTCGTAAGTGTTACTTTCCGGATTCCCGGCAGCCGTTTGATCTGAGCTGTCAGTTCCGGCATACGAACATGGATCAGAGGTTCTCCTCCGGTCAGCTTGATCTTGGTGATCCCAAGCTCTGCCATAACTCTGCAGATCCGTATGATCTCCTCCTCCCGAAGGATCAGAGAGCGGTCTACCAGCTTCACTCCATCCTCCGGCATACAGTAAATGCAGCGGAGATTGCAGCGGTCTGTTACCGAGATCCGCAGATAATCAATTGTTCTTCCACATCGGTCTATCATTTTTCTTCAAAACGGAACACTCCGCTTTTTCCTCCTGTCTTCTCCACAAGATGTATCTCTGACATGACCATGTGCTTGTCAATCGCCTTGCACATGTCATAAATCGTCAAAAGCGTTACCTGAACTCCGGTCAGCGCCTCCATCTCCACCCCGGTTTTTCCCTCTGTCTTTACCGTACAATATACGTGGATCCGGCTGTTTTCCTGATCCAGCTGAAAATCTACCGTACACTTCTGGATAGGCAGCAGATGGCACATGGGAATCAGAGAAGAGGTTTGCTTTACCCCCATGATCCCGGCCACTCTGGCCACTCCCAGAACATCGCCTTTTTTTATATTTCCTTCTGTGACAGCCGCCATGATCTCCGGCCCCACAGCAATATACCCGGTTGCTGCAGCAGTGCGGAAGGTGGGCGTCTTGTTGGAAACATCCACCATCACTGCATTCCCGTTTTTATCAAAATGGCTGAATTCCTTCCCCATTTTTATCCCCTCCTGTATACTTCCCTTTAGTATAAAAAAAATCCCCGGTTCCGTCAAGTAACCGGAACCGGGATTGGATGAAATTTCTGTAAAATTTTGGTTTAACAAAAAATTATTTGTATTAATCTTATCAGCAGATCTCTGCACCTGCAGGCATATTTTTCTCAGGAGTCATCAGGGCAAGATTTCCCTCTGCATCTTCTGCACAGAGGATCATTCCCTCACTGAGCACTCCGGCAAGCTTAGCCGGTTTCAGGTTTGTTACTACCATTACCTTTTTGCCTACCATTTCCTCCGGAGTATAATGAGCCTTGATACCGGATACAATCTGGCGGACCTGACTTCCGATCTTTACCTGAGAGCAAAGAAGTTTTTTGGATTTTTTCACTGCTTCGCAGGCAATGATCTCACCCACCTGGAACTGCAGCTTCTCAAAATCCTCAAATGTGATCTCTGCTTTCGGCTCAAGGTCGATTCCAGGTTCCTCTTCTTTTTCTTCCTGTACAGGCGGATGAAGTTCTTCTACCTTCGCCATTACTTCTTTCAGGTCAAGACGTGCAAACAGGATCTCCGGTTTCTCAACCACCTTATTTCCGGACGGATACAGACCGAAGGTCTTCAGAGATTCCAGATTGCGCTTCTCAGCATTCAACTGTGCAAGGATACGGTCTGTGGTATCTGGCATAAAAGCTTCCAGAAGAGCGGCACCAATAGTGATTCCCTCAACCAGATTATAAAGAACAGTTGCAAGACGATCCTGCTTGTCCTCTTCCTTTGCAAGAGCCCATGGCATAGTCTCATCAATATATTTGTTCAGACGTTTAAAGAGACTGAATACATCTGTCATAGCGTCTGCCACGCGAAGCTTATCCATTTTTGCAGATACTTTGGCCGGTATACCAAGCACAAAGGATTTCATATCTTCATCAACCGGCTCTGTAACGCCCTTGTTCTCCACAACGCCGCCAAAATATTTATTTGACATGGAGATTGTACGGTTTACAAGGTTTCCAAGTGTGTTGGCAAGTTCTGAGTTCAGACGCTCTACCATCAGCTCCCATGTAATCACACCGTCGTTTTCAAAAGGCATCTCATGAAGCACAAAGTAACGCACTGCATCCACGCCAAAGAAATCTACCAGCTCATCTGCATAGAGAACATTTCCTTTGGACTTACTCATCTTTCCATCGCCCTGGAGCAGCCACGGATGACCAAATACCTGCTTTGGAAGAGGCAGATCCAGTGACATCAGGAAAATTGGCCAGTAAATCGTATGGAAACGGATGATGTCCTTTCCGATCAGATGAAGGTCTGCCGGCCACAGCTTATTAAACTGCTCTGTGCTGTCACCATCGCAGTCATAACCGATTCCTGTAATATAGTTTGTAAGAGCGTCAAGCCATACATAAACCACATGCTTCGGATCAAAGTCTACCGGGATTCCCCATTTAAAAGATGTTCTGGATACACAAAGATCCTGCAGACCCGGAAGAAGGAAGTTATTCATCATCTCATTTTTACGGGATTCCGGCTGAATAAATTCCGGATGTGTCTTAATATGCTCGATCAGACGATCGGCATATTTGCTCATTTTAAAGAAATATGCTTCTTCCTTTGCTGGAACACATGGACGTCCGCAGTCCGGACATTTTCCGTCTACCAGCTGGCTTTCTGTAAAGAAAGATTCACATGGAGTACAGTACATTCCCTCATAATGTCCCTTGTAAATATCTCCTTTTGCATACATTTTCTTAAAGATCTTCTGTACCTGTTTCTCATGATCTTCGTCTGTAGTACGGATAAATTTATCATAGGAAGTGTTCATCAGATCCCAGATATTTTTGATCTCACCGGAAACATTATCCACAAATTCCTTTGGTGTGATCCCTGCTTCCTCTGCCTTTAATTCGATCTTCTGTCCATGCTCATCTGTTCCGGTCTGAAAAAACACATCATAGCCTTCCAGTCTTTTATAGCGGGCAATAGCATCTGCCAGAACAGCCTCATAGGTATTTCCGATATGCGGCTTGCCGGAAGTGTAGGCAATGGCCGTTGTAATATAATATTTCTGTTTTTCCATTATAAAAATCCTCCTGGGGGTATTTTGTAAATAATAAACTGTCTCGGCAGCCGGATATACAGGCGCCGGACAAATGGAAATCGCTCCTTAAATACTAGCATATTTAAAGGGATTTAGCAAATTAGATTTTTATAATAAGACAGATCATAGATTCCTATCTGCACCTTCTATCCTTATGATCTCGTCTATGGAAACCTCCGTCATGTCAGAGATTTCTTCATAGGTAAATTGTTTTTTAGCCAAAAGCTTCCGGACAAATTTTCTTTCTGCGGATTTTATTCCATCCTCACGCCCTTCTTTGCGTCCTTCTTTGCGACCTTCCTCACGACCTTCCTCTTTCAGATCTTCCAATGCTTTGCACATATTGACCTCCTCCTCTTTTTCATTGATCTTAAACTCGCTGCCCGTCATAATCTTTATCACCTGACTGGCCTTCTGCTCTACAGACAGAAATCGTGGATCTGTAGAAACAAGCTTCTGAAGCCGTTCCTTATCTTTTGAATATTTGATAAACAGCAGTACCTCCCTGAGACTGGAGTGGAAGTTCTCCATTTCTGTATCGGCAATACTGTGCGGAGAAATAAGGTTGATTCTGTAATCCGGAATGTAAGGAAGCAGTGCAGATTCTCTGATATCCAGCATATCATGGATCCCCAGGGGACCATCCCATTTATCCGGTCCAAAATACAGTACCAGGGTAATAACGGGAATCAGCCTGTCTTCTTTGTAAAAACCTGAAAGAAATTCCCCTGAACTGATCTTTTGTAAAAATTTCTTCTCATTATTTTTTCCTGCATTCATATGCCGTCTGTGTGCCCGGGCAATTTTATCCACCTGAGATGTATACTCCATGGAATCATAGAGCATATTTTTAACTGGCATGGCATAATGGATCTCAGACTGATCCTCCACTCCCAGAAGGAGATAAGCGGCCTCCTTATTCTGCATGGCCGCCAGATACTTAAAGTTATCACGGAATCTCTGAACCGGGTGTATCTTGCCATCCTCTCCATAGGGCAAAACAATCTCCACAGTATCCAGCGGATAGAGGTCCTCTGGAGCGATCACCTGCTTTCCATGATAGATAAAATAATTAAATGCATCTGCAAAAATCCGCGGATCGTTCATATAATCTTTTGTAATCGTATCTTTTTTACCCAAATTTATCACCACCTGTTAAGATTTTCAGCTGCTTC
>NZ_CABVDF010000058.1:0-13729 GCF_902497045.1 uncultured Blautia sp.
ATACGCATAATAAGGCCTGGATTTCGGAAAAAAACACAGAAAAGCTTAAGATGCTTATCCGTCAAAGAGAAAAATGGGATAGATTCTGCAAAGAATGCTTCAGATAAAAGGCGGTTCGTACTTCCCTTTTTCGGAAAACAGGTGTATAATCAAAGCTATAAACTGTTCGTACTACGGACGCAAAAAAACAAGACACATAGGGAGGTATAGCGGTATGGATTACAGAGAAGTATATGAGCAGTGGCTTGCAAACCCATACTTCGATGAAGCAACCAAGGAAGAGCTGAAAAACATCGCAGAAGAAGAAAATGAAATAAAAGAACGTTTCTACATGGATCTTGAATTCGGTACAGCAGGTCTGCGCGGAATCATCGGCGCAGGAACAAACCGCATGAATATTTATGTAGTAAGAAGAGCAACTCAGGGACTTGCCAATTATATTGCAAAGGTTGACAAAAAATCTCAGGGAGTGGCAATTGCATACGATTCTCGTAATATGTCTCCTGAATTTGCGCAGGAAGCAGCTCTTTGCCTGGCAGCAAATGGAATCAAGGCATATATCTTTGAATCCTTAAGACCTACACCGGAGCTGTCCTTTGCAGTCCGCCATCTGGGATGTATCGCAGGTATTAACGTGACAGCCAGTCACAATCCGCCGGAATATAATGGTTACAAGGTTTACTGGGAGGACGGCGCTCAGATCACTCCGCCTCATGACAGCGGTATCATGGGAGAGGTTAAGGCAATCTCTGACTGGAATACAGTTAAGACTATGGACAAGGCTGAGGCAGAAAAAGCAGGTCTTTATGAAGTGATCGGACAGAATATTGACGATGCCTACATGGAAGAACTGAAAAAACAGGTGATCCACCATGATGCTATTAAGGCAGAAGGCAAAAATCTGAAGATCGTTTACACACCTCTTCACGGAACAGGAAATATTCCGGCAAGAAGAATCCTGAAAGAACTTGGATTTGAAAATGTATATGTTGTAAAAGAGCAGGAGCTTCCAGACGGTAATTTCCCAACTGTCAGCTATCCGAACCCGGAGGCGGCAGAAGCATTTGAGCTTGGTCTGAAACTGGCAAAAGAGATCGATGCCGATCTTGTACTTGCTACAGACCCGGATGCAGACCGTCTGGGCGTACGTGTAAAAGATAAAAACGGAGAATATCATGATCTTACCGGAAATATGTCAGGATGTCTCCTTGCAAATTATGAAATCGGTCAGCGCAAGGCTGTAAACGGAAGCCTTCCGGAGGATGGAGCCCTTATTAAGACAATCGTTACCAGCAATCTGGCTGATGCCATCGCAAAAGGATACGGTGTGAACCTGATCGAAGTTCTTACTGGTTTCAAATTCATCGGACAGCAGATCCTTGGATTTGAAAACAGCGGAAAGGGAACATATCTTTTCGGATTTGAGGAGAGCTATGGCTGCCTGATCGGTACATATGCAAGAGATAAGGATGCTATTGTGGCAACTATGGCGCTTTGCGAGGCTGCAGCATACTATAAGACTCAGGGCAAGACTCTGTGGGATGCAATGATCGAAATGTATGAACAGTATGGATATTATAAAGATGATATCAAATCTGTTACATTGAAAGGTATCGAAGGACTCCAGAAGATCCAGGAGATCATGGATACACTCAGGAAGAATCCTCCGGCAGAATTTGCCGGATACAAAGTAGTATCAGTAAGAGACTACAAAAAAGATACAATCACAGATCTGGCAACAGGAGAGGTAAGACCGACTGGCCTTCCGAACTCCAATGTTCTTTATTACGATCTGACTGATGATGCATGGGTATGCGTACGTCCTTCCGGTACAGAGCCAAAAGTAAAATTCTACTATGGCGTAAAGGGAACTTCTCTTGAAGATGCAGACCAGAGGTCAGCAGTTATGGGCGAGGCTGTCCTTGCTATGGTAAATGCAATGATGTAACAGTGGTGAGATATGGAAGTATTTGATGAATTTATGGAAGTAGTCAGGGCAGTGAGAAAAAACTGCCCCTGGGATAAAGCTCAGACTCATGAAAGCCTGAAACCTTATCTGGTCAATGAAACAAATGAGCTTCTGGAAGGAATCGACCGTCTGAAAAATGAAAATGACAGCGAAAACCTTTGTGAGGAACTGGGTGATGTGCTGTTTCAGGTAGCGCTTCACAGTGTCATTGCCCAGGAAGAAGGTCTTTTTACGATTGAAGATGTGATTTCAGGAATATCCTCAAAAATGCAGTTTCGTCATCCGAAAATTTTTTCTCCGGAAGACAAAGAAGCGGTAAAGCTTACCTGGGATGAACTGAAAAAAAAGGAAAAAGAACAAAGATCGAAAACACGCTGAATGTGGCGCTGATGCAAGGTTTTTAGCGCAAAAAACCTTGACAATCCATAGGAAAAGGTATATAAATAGAAGATAGCGTGTGATTGACAGGAAGCATAACGCGATAATAAAGAAAGAGAGCATTTTATAGGAGGAAACACCATGAATAAAACAGAATTAGTAGCAGCAATGGCGAAAGAGACAAATCTTTCCAGGAAAGATGTAGAAGCAGTTCTGAAATCTTTCACCGATGTTGTAGCATCTGAGCTCAAGAAGGGTGGTAAGATCCAGCTGGTTGGATTTGGCACCTTTGAAGTAAGCGAGAGAGCTGCAAGAGAGGGAAGAAATCCTCATACTGGTGAAACCATGAAAATCGAAGCTTCCAAAGCACCGAAATTCAAAGCAGGCAAAGCTTTAAAGGATCTTGTAAACGATAAATAATGTGCGTGCAAAAGGGGGGACAGTTTTGTTCCCCCTTATTTTATGTAATCGGAGGTAATTATGCGTTTAGATAAATATTTAAAGGTATCTCGTCTGATCAAAAGAAGAACTGTGGCAAATGAGGCCTGTGACGCAGGACGAGTTCTTCTGAATGAAAAACCTGCCCGGGCATCTGCTGCTGTAAAGGCAGGCGATATGATTGAGATCCAGTTTGGAGGAAAGAGCGTTAAGGTTGAAGTCCTGGATGTAAAAGAGACTGTCCGTAAAGAAGATGCAGAAAATATGTTTCGATATCTGTAAAAGAGAAGTCTATTTGACATGATCATTTCATAGATTGGTTAGGGAAAGATATGGCGGGAGGCGGGCTTTCTGGAAGAGAAAAAAATGCCACAAACTCATAATCTGACTCTTGGAAATCGTCAGGAAGGTACGGTTACAGGGGTTCGGGATATCCAGTCTTTTAATGAAAGCGAGATACTGTTTGCAACAGAAGCCGGAAAAATGTCAATAAAAGGAGAAAGGCTCCATGTAAAGCGTCTGAATCTTGAAAAAGGGGAAGCTGATATTGAGGGAGAAGTAAACAGTATTACGTATTTATCAAAAAGTACAGAAAAGAAAGAAGAATCTCTGCTGAAGCGGATGTTTCGGTAAATTATGAGCGGCTATATGGAATATGAGCTGCTCCTGTTTCTTTTATCGGCAGGAATGGGAGCAGTCCTTTGCCTGTGCTATGAGTTTTTGGCTGCTTTGAGAAATCTTATTCCTCATTCCCGAACAGCAGTGTCGGTAGAGGATCTGATTTACTGGACGGCAGCAGGGATTTTCATTTTTATTGTTGTCTACAGAACCAACCAGGGGATATTAAGATTTTTTCTGCTTTTAGGTAATGTTTTCGGAGCATGGCTGTGCAGCTTTACAGCAGGTCCTTTATTTCGTAAAATGATCCGGTTTGCCTGTGGAATACCTGTGAATTTTGTAAAAAGTTCTATAAAGAGGTTGCTATTTCTTATTAGAAGATGTAATATTTTAGTGTATAAGCACCAGACTGTGCGTAAAAAGCATTTTTTGGAAAAGAAGAGGATCATTCAGTTTGAAAAAATCAAAAAAAAGAAAAAATAAAAAAAGAATAGCAAATAATTATCTCGGTATGGCTGTGATCTCAATGGTTGTTCTCCTGCTTCTTGCAGGCCTGGCTATGCAGAGTCAAAATCTCCGGAACAGGATTGCCTACTATGATGCGCAGGCTGCCGAACTGGAGCAGCAGATCCAGGATGAAAAAGAACGGACAGAAGAAATAGATAACCGTAAGGAATACATGCAGACAGACGAGTATGCCGCAGAAGTTGCCAGAGACAGACTGGGACTTGTAAAGGATAATGAGACGGTATTTGAAGAAGAAAAATAACTCGTATTTTGGTGAAAAATTTTTGGATACAGTCGTCGTGGTTTGACAGATATTTTATAGCCTGCCCCTTATAATAAACACTTGATGAAGTGTGCAGGGGGGAGGCGAAATATGCAGGAATGGATGATTGCCATGCTCGTGATCAGTATGCTGCTGATTTTGCGGGACATGGCAAAAACTATTTTGGCAGGTCATATGCACAAAAAGAAGAATCGGTATGAGTTCTGCGAAAATCATCCCCAAAAAGATAAGGTGGTACGATATGCTGATTCTTTTCAGAAACTGGCGGATACTTTTTATGGGATGCCCTATCGCAAGGAGTACCTTAGCAGCGGACAGATCGAAAAAATCCTGCAGGATACAACGGAAGATATGTGCAGCAGATGTTATCATAAAGAAATCTGCTGGGGACAAAATACAGAAACTATGAAAAAAGGCGGAGAAGCCCTTATCCGTGCTATTGAAGAGGGGAATGAAGAAGAGGAAGAAGCTGTTCGATGCCGTCTGGCAGAGCTGTGCTGTCATTCCGTGCAGTATCTGGAGATTGTCAGAGAAAACTTTTTGAAAGAAAAGCAGAATCTTATATGGAGCAATCGAATGATCGAGAACCGTCTGGCAGTAGCACAGCAGCTGACGGAAACTGCCAGGATCATGGGGACAGTGGCAGAGGATCTTTATGATATCTCTCCGGCAGAGCCTGATCTTCAGGATAATTTGAAAAAAATACTAAAAAAGAAGCATATTCTTTTGAAAAACACCTGGGTGATGGACAAAGTAGAAGGAAGAAGACAGATGTTCCTTACCATGAAAACAAAAAATGGAAAGTGTGTTTCTGTTACAGAGATTGCAAGGATGCTGTCCGGGCTTTGCGAATGTGCAATGACATCTGCCCAGGACAGCCGGTGTATTGTTAATAATGAATATCATACCGTCCATTTTGTAGAAGATGTCAGTTATCAGGTTATATACGGCGCTTCCAAGCTGACCAGGGAAGAAGAAAAAATTTCAGGCGACAATTATATCTTCAGTCAGAACGAAGGCGGAAGATTTGTTATGTGTCTGTCTGATGGAATGGGGTCAGGAGTAGATGCGTGCAGGGAAAGTGAGACGGTAGTAGAGCTTTTGGAACAATTTCTTGAATCTGGTTTTTCTCAGGAGACGGCAGCCCGTATGGTGAATTCTGCACTTGTGCTTAAGGGACGTGAGGGAATGTTTTCTACAGTAGATATCTGTGCTCTGGATCTTTATACAGGAGTCTGCAGTTTTCTGAAAGCAGGAGCAGCATCCACTTTTATAAAAAGAGATCATTGGGTGGAGGCGGTTTCATCAGAAAGCCTTGCGGCAGGATTAATGCAGCAGATTGATTTTGATACGGCTTCACGTAAGCTCTATCATGGAGATTATCTGATCATGATGACGGACGGGGTTTTGGATGCACTTCCCATAGAAAGGGAGGAAGCAACCATGAAAGAGATCATTATGGATATTCAGGAGGAAAATCCAAGGGAAATTAGCCGGGGAATCCTGGAACGTGTATTGGGATACAGCGATTACCGGGCAAAGGACGACATGACAGTTCTGGTTGCCGGTATATTGCGCAAATAAAATGAAGCAGGGAGTACTATGCAGGAAAAGATCTATACAAAAGTATGTACTTTTGCAGAAAAAAACAGAATTTTTGACAGATGCAGTCTGGTAGTGGCCGGAGTATCCGGAGGCGGAGATTCTATGGCGATGCTGGATCTTTTAAGGCGTATGCAAAAGCAATATGGGTATGAGCTTCAGGTGGTTCATGTAAATCATGGGATTCGGGGAATGGAAGCAGAGAGAGATCAGATGCTTGTAGAAAAAACATGCAAAGATCAGGGAATTCCATGTCAGACCTATTGCTATGATGTCCCGGGGCTTTCTGCGCTTTGGAAAAATGGTCTTGAAGAAACCGGACGAAAGGTGAGAAAAGAGGCTTTTTGTAAAACAATTGCAAAAACAGAGAGAGCCGGGCAGGGACGAAGTGTGATCGCGCTGGCACATAATAAAAACGATCTTGCAGAGACCATGCTCCATCATCTTTGCCGTGGAACCGGTCTGAGAGGGCTTTCTCCCATGAAACCGGAAAAAGATGGGATCATACGTCCGGTACTGTGTTTAGAGAGAAAAGAAATTGACGAATATTTAAAAGAAAGACAGATTCCCTGCGTTCTGGACAGCAGCAATCTTGAAGATGAATATACCAGAAATCGGATTCGCCATCATGTGATCCCTGTTCTGGAAGCGGAGATCAATGAACGTGCGGTAAACCACATGACAGAAACGTCAGAGCTGATCGGCCAGGCGGATGAGTATTTGTCACACCAGGGAAGACAGCTGGCAGAAGCTGCACGTACAGAAGAAAAAAACTTTCTTTTTCTGGATGATTTTTTTGAAAAGGAAGAGATTCTCCAGAAGTATGCCATACGGGAAGCAGTAGAACTGCTTACTGGAAATGTCCGCGATCTTTCCATGATCCATGTGAAAAAAGTAATGGATCTTTACAGATCGTGCACAGGCGCGAAAATCAGTCTTCCATTTGGACTGCTGGCAGAAAGAATCTATGAAGGAATACGGATTACAGCTGCAAAAGTTCAGGAGACGCCGGAAAATAAAGAATATTTACTTCCTGTGCCGGGTGTTTTGAACTGTCCGTACGGTTGTTTCGAAACAAAAATATTTCACTGGTCAGATCAGAAGATTTGTGAAAAGAAGTATACGAAATGGCTGGATTATGATAAAATAAAATACGATATCTCTGTCAGAACCAGAAAGACAGGGGATTATCTCATTGTAAACAGTTCAGGTCAGCGAAAAAAAATAACCAGATGTATGATCGATGAGAAAATTCCCCGTGAATACAGAGAGAGCCTTCCTCTGGCAGCAGCAGGAAATGAGGTTCTCTGGATGGTGGGCGGAAGAATAAATGAAAGGTATAAGATCACATCTGAAACTAAGAATGTGTTAGAAATCAAATACCAAGGAGGAAAATGTAATGAGTGAAAAAATCAAAGTGCTTCTCAGTGAAGAAGAAGTGGATGCCAGGATCAGACAGATCGCTGCACAGATCAGCAGGGATTACGCAGGAAAGGAGATCCATCTGATCTGTGTCCTTAAGGGAGGCGTGTTCTTTACCTGTGAACTGGCAAAGAGAATCACAGTCCCGGTATCTCTTGATTTTATGTCTGTATCCAGCTATGGAGATGATACAAAATCAAGCGGAGTGGTAAGGATCGTGAAAGATCTTGATCAGCCGCTGATCGGAAAGGACGTTTTGATCGTGGAGGATATCATTGATTCAGGAAGAACGCTCAGCTATCTGATCGAGATCCTGAAAGGCCGTAATCCGAATAGCGTACGTCTCTGCACCCTTCTGGACAAACCGGAGCGCAGGGTAAAGGATGTAAAAGTGGATTACTGCTGTTTTAATATCCCGGATGAATTTGTTGTGGGATACGGGCTTGATTATGCCCAGAAATATCGTAATCTCCCGTTTATCGGCGTGGTAGAGTTGGACAATGAGTGAAAGGAGATTCAGTAAGTGAGTAAACAGCCAAGCAGAATTGGCCTGTACCTGATTCTGATCGTTCTTTTGGTTTCAGGATATTTTTACCTGAACAACCAGGTCACGAATCAGAGTGATTATACCATAGAGGCACTGGAGCAGGCAGCAGAAAAGGGAAGAGTGCATGAAGCAGTTATTTATCAGAACAGGGAAGTACCAACTGGTTCTGTAACAGCAGATATAGAAGGGGAAGGACAGAAACGTGTTTATGTAACAGATGTAAAAGAGGCACAGCAGATGCTGGCAGAAAATAATATTTTTGCCCAGGTCAAAAATGTTCCTCAGCAGAATATGTTCCTGACAACCCTTCTCCCTCTTTTGCTGACAGGAGGTCTGGTGATATTTCTGTTCATGATGATGAACAGACAAATGTCAGGCGGCGGAAGTAATTCTAAGATGATGAATTTCGGTAAAAGCCGGGCAAGGATGATGCTTCCGGACGACAAAAAAGTAACTTTCCAGAATGTAGCGGGTCTTAAGGAAGAAAAAGAAGACCTGGTAGAAGTTGTAGACTTTTTAAAAGCACCTCAGAAGTATACCAGTGTGGGTGCCAGAATTCCGAAAGGTGTGCTTCTTGTGGGCCCTCCTGGAACTGGTAAAACTCTTCTGGCAAAGGCAGTGGCCGGAGAAGCGGGAGTTCCGTTCTTTTCTATTTCCGGTTCGGACTTTGTAGAAATGTTTGTAGGTGTGGGCGCATCCCGTGTCCGTGATCTTTTTGAGGAAGGCAAAAGACATGCGCCGTGTATTATTTTTATTGACGAGATCGATGCAGTTGCTAGACAGAGAGGCACCGGTATGGGCGGCGGTCATGATGAACGCGAACAGACACTGAACCAGCTTCTTGTGGAGATGGATGGATTTGGCGTCAATGAAGGTATTATTGTTATGGCAGCAACCAACCGTGTGGACATCCTGGATCCGGCTATACTCCGTCCGGGACGTTTTGACAGGAAGGTAGCAGTTGGACGTCCGGATATTAAAGGACGTGAGGAAATCCTCCGTGTCCACGCCAAGGACAAGCCTCTGGGAGAAGATGTGGATCTGGGACAGATCGCTCAGACCACAGCAGGATTTACCGGAGCAGATCTGGAAAACCTTCTGAATGAGGCTGCTATCATGGCAGCAAGAGAAAATCGCAGCTATATCATGCAGCAGGACATCAAACACGCCTTTATTAAGGTAGGCATTGGAGCTGAAAAACGCAGCAAAGTGATTTCTGAGAAAGAGAAAAAGATCACAGCTTATCATGAGGCCGGACATGCGATCCTGTTTCACGTTCTTCCGGATATGGACCCGGTTTATACCATTTCCATTATCCCTACAGGAATAGGAGCGGCAGGATATACCATGCCTCTTCCGGAAAATGATGAAATGTTTAACACAAAAGGAAAAATGCTTCAGGATATTACCACTCTTCTGGGCGGACGTGTGGCAGAGGAGATCATTTTCGGAGATATCACAACCGGTGCTTCCAATGATATCAAACGCGCCACCAGCACAGCGCGGGCTATGGTGATGCAGTATGGTATGTCTGATAAGATGGGACTGATCGCCTATGGAGACGAGGGCGATGAAGTATTTATCGGAAGAGATCTTGCACATACAAGAAGCTACAGCGAAGAGGTTGCCAAGGAAATTGACCAGGAGATCCATGATATCATTGATGGATGCCATCAGCGTGCAAAGGAGATCATTCTCCAGCATCAGGATGTCCTTCATAAATGTGCAGCCCTTCTTTTAGAGAAGGAAAAGGTACAGCGAGACGAGTTTGAGGCACTTTTTACAGAGTGAGTTTTGTAAGTTTAAAATAGGCATGTACAATATAACTAAAAACAAACATGCATTTTTGTGAACTTTGTGCACACTTATTTGTTGACTCATGCTATTATATATATCGTAAAAACCCCCCAATACATTATATAGTTTTTGCTACACCCCATAAGAAGAAATACCTTCTCCAAAAAAGCCAGCTTATCCCGCTGGCTTTTTTACTGTCTTAAAACAAGGCTTTTTATTGTAACTTTGTTAAAATTAAGATAGAATAAACATATGCTTAAATTAAAGGGGAATGAGTTATGAGGCTTGAAAAAGAGGATGTAATGAAAAAAATGCAGTATATTCTTAATATGCGTGCAGTATTGAATAAAGACGCTTTTTTTAGTGACGGAACAAAATATTACAGAAATCCGTCAGAGCCGGAGGCAGGAGAAAATGTAATGATCAGCTTTCGGACACAGAAAAATAATGTGGATTCTGTATATCTTGTATCAGAAGGCGTGAAATACAAGATGAAAGTATACAAAACTCTGAAGGGGTTTGACTACCATGGTGTAAAGATCACCATGCCGGATAAAGTCTTCCGATATTATTTTGAAATCCATTATGGATGGATCACCTGTTATTATAACAGTATGGGAGTCAGTACAGAAATCCAGGAAAGAGACAATTTTGAGATTTACCCGGGATATCATACCCCGGATTGGGCAAAAGGGGCTGTTATGTATCAGATTTATACAGACAGATTTTGCAATGGGGATCCGGATAATGATGTACAGACCGGAGAATATGCTTATCTGGGAGAGCATTGCCAGCACGTAGAGGATTGGGGCAAGATACCGGCAGTGATGGGCGTCAGAGAGTTTTACGGAGGCGATTTAAAAGGGATCATTGACAAGCTGGATTATCTGAAAGAGCTGGGAATTGAAGTAGTGTATCTGAATCCTGTCTTTGTGTCTCCGAGCAACCATAAATATGACTGTCAGGATTACGATTATGTAGACCCGCATTTAGGAAAAATCGTAAATGACAGTGATGAGCTTTTGAATCCTGGGGATATGGATAATTCACACGCAGGGAAATATATCCGGCGTGTAACAGAAAAAGAAAATCTGGAAGCCAGCAACAGGCTGTTTATCAAATTAGTAGAAGAACTTCATAAGAGAGGTATGAAGGTGATTCTGGACGGTGTGTTTAATCACTGTGGATCCTTTAATAAATGGATGGACAGAGAAAGGATCTATGAAGGACAGGAGGGCTATGAACCTGGAGCATATATTTCTGCCGAAAGCCCTTATCGGTCTTTTTTTAATTTTCATGATGAAAATGCATGGCCTTATAATAATTCCTATGACGGCTGGTGGACTCACGAAACCTTGCCGAAATTGAATTATGAAGGTTCCGGGAAATTATACGATCATATTTTGAAGGTGGCTGAGAAATGGGTGTCTCCGCCTTTTAATGCAGATGGATGGAGACTGGATGTGGCTGCAGATCTGGGATTCAGCAGCGAATTTAATCATCATTTCTGGAAAGATTTTCGAAAAGTGGTCAAAACGGCTAATCCGGATGCCCTGATTCTTGCAGAGCATTATGGAAATCCGGAAGGATGGCTCCAGGGAGACGAGTGGGATTCTGTGATGAACTATGACGCTTTTATGGAGCCGGTAACCTGGTTTCTGACAGGTATGGAAAAGCACAGTGATGAATACCGGGAAGATCTTTATGGAGACAGCAATGCTTTTATCGGTGCTATGATGCATCATATGCGTTCTCTCCATATGTCGGCGCTTCATACGGCTATGAACGAACTTTCCAATCATGATCATTCCCGTTTCCTTACACGAACAAACCGGAGAGTAGGAAGAATTTCCTATGCAGGTCCGGAGGCGGCATCTCAGAATATTAACAAGGCAGTTATGAGAGAGGCAGTAGCGATACAGATGACCTGGCCTGGAGCACCTACTATTTATTACGGGGATGAGGCTGGAGTATGTGGATTTACAGATCCAGATAACCGAAGAACTTATCCCTGGGGAAAAGAAGACCAGGATCTGATCCTCTTCCATAAAAAAATGATTGCCCTGCATAAAAAATACAGGATTTTAAGAACAGGTTCTTTAAAATTTCTCTGGAATGATTACCAGGGACTTTGCTATGGAAGATTTTCCCATACAGAACAGATTATTGTGGTCATCAATAATCGTGACGAAGGAAGAGAAGTGATGCTGGATATCTGGCAGACAGGGATTACCAGACTGGAAGAATCTGTGATCACCAGACTGATGCTGTCCAGCCAGGACGGTTTCATAGACAAAGAAGAACAGATCATTGCACGGGCCGGATCCCTCAATTTGTATCTGCCGGCAAGAAGTGCGACGATTCTTCACCATAAAGATGTTCTGTAGGAATTCTCTGCAGTTGTAAGGGAGCCATTTTATTTATAAGTAAATATTCTGAGATTTCGTCTTGACAGTCTTTTCATGGTATGTTACGATATCAATACTTTCACATGGTAGAGTGATTACGTGATAACATGAAAGAGCAAAATAAGGGTAAGGGAGATTTACATTATGAAGAAAAAAACAGTTGCAGTAATGATGGCAGCACTTATGGCTATGGGGATGATGACGGGAGTCAGTGTACAGGCAGGAGTAAAAGATAAGACTCTGATCGTAGGTTTTGATGCAGAGTATCCGCCATATGGATATATGGATGAGAATGGAGAATATACAGGTTTTGATCTGGAACTTGCTCAGGCAGTCTGTGATATAGAAGGATGGGAACTGGAGAAGAAGCCGATTAACTGGGATTCCAAGGATATGGAATTGAATTCCGGTTCTATTGACTGTATCTGGAACGGATTTACCATGAATGGAAGAGAAGATGAATATACGTTTTCTGTTCCCTATGTAGACAACAGCCAGGTGATCGTTGTAGCGGAAGATTCAGGTATTGAAAAGCTTACAGATCTTGCAGGTAAGACTGTGGGTGTACAGGCAGCTTCTGCAGCGCTGGACGTGCTTCAGAGCGAAGAAGAGGGCGGTCAGAAGGAACTGGCAGATACTTTTGCAGCCCTGAATGAATTTGCAGATTACAATACAGCATTTACAGAGCTTCAGGCAGGCGCTCTGGATGCATTGGCAATTGATGTAGGAGTTGCCAAATATCAGATCAAATCCAGAGGAGAAGGATTTGTGATGCTGGAAGAAAGCCTGAATACAGAACAGTATGCGATTGGATTTAAGAAAGGCAACGATGAGCTTTGCGATATCGTAAATGCAGATCTTCAGAAGCTTGCGGATGATGGAACTGTTCAGGAACTGGCTGAAAAGTATGAGATCGCCGATATGGTAAGCCTTGGAGCAGCAGAAGAGACTGCTGAAGATGCTGATACAGAAGAGACAGCAGAATAAGTATATTTCGGGCAGAGAAGCTTCGTGTGTTTGAGATATAACTGAATAGAGAATGAAGACAAGATAGGTTGCTGTGCAGGTTGATGGTCAACTGGTGCAGCAGCCTTATTTGTGACAAAGAGAATTTATAAAATTTATTATGATCACGGAGGAAAGAATATGAGTTTTCAGGTGATGCTGGAACAGCTTACCATAGGTTTTGGATCAACACTGATGATCTTCTGCCTGACACTTTTGTTTTCCCTTCCTTTGGGACTTGTAGTGTACTTTGGAAGAGTGTGCAGATTTAAACCGTTAAGCCTTTTGGTAAAATGCTATATTTCCATTATGAGAGGTACGCCTCTGATGCTGCAGCTGCTGTTGTGGTATTTTGGTCCTTTTTATTTGTGGGGGATGAACATTGGCGGATATAAATTTACCGCTATCATTCTGGGATGTTCTTTAAATTATGCGGCTTATTTTGCAGAAATCTACCGTTCCGGTATTGAGTCTATTCCAGCCGGACAGTATGAAGCAGCACAGCTTCTTGGATATAACAGACAGCAGACGTTTTTTAAGATTGTTCTTCCTCAGATGGTAAAGATTGTTCTTCCGTCTGTAACAAATGAGGTGATCACCCTGGTAAAGGACACTTCCCTTGTTTACTCTGTATCTTATATTGAGATGTTTGCAAGAGCAAAACAGATCGCGGCTGCAGAGACAACGGTTATGCCTTTTATGATCGCAGGAGTATTTTATTATATTTTTAATTTTGTGGTTGCCTGGATCATGGA
>NZ_CABVDF010000059.1:0-13641 GCF_902497045.1 uncultured Blautia sp.
GGTATACAAATTTTTATATAAATATAGGCAAATATCTGAAATATGGAGAAGAAAATAAAATTCGTGTTATTGCCAGAAATTCAGATCAGCCTAACAGCCGCTGGTATCCGGGAACCGGAATCTATCGTCCTGTAGTGCTGTATATCGGAGAAAGGATGTACATTCCTGTAAATGGAGTCCGGATCCGTACTGTAAGCAGTTCTCCTGCGGTTGTGGAAATATGTGTAAAAACATCATGTCCTGGAACTGTGGATGTGGAAATCTTTAAAGATGGAAAAACTGTTCTTTCAGATACAGGCTGGGCAGAAAAGGATGAGGCTGTATTTCGGATGGAAATATCGGATGCGGCACTTTGGAACTGTGAAACTCCGGAATTGTATACATGTAAGGTACATTTTGGAGATGATATAGCAGAAGAAAATTTTGGAATCCGGGAATTGAAATGGGACAGAAATCATGGTCTGACAATTAATGGAAACAAAGTAATACTGAAAGGTGCATGTATTCATCATGATAACGGGCTTCTTGGTGCCTGTGCGTTTCCGGAAGCAGAGGAGAGAAAAATTCGTATTCTGAAGGAAAACGGATACAATGCTGTCCGTTCTGCTCATTATCCCTGCTCAAAAGCTCTTCTCAATGCCTGCGACAGGCTGGGAATGCTGGTTATGGATGAATATGTTGACGTATGGTATATCCATAAAACTGCATATGATTATGCAGGGGATGTGATGAAATGGTATCAGGAGGATTTGAAGGATATGGTGGAAAAAGATTATAATCATCCTTCTGTTATCATGTATTCTACAGGAAATGAGGTATCAGAAACAGCGCAGAAAAAAGGAATCCGCCTGACAGCAGAGATGACCAGGCTTCTTCATGAGCTGGATGGCACCCGTCCCGTAACCTGTGGAATTAATATCTTTTTTAACTTTTTAAGTTCCATAGGATTTGGGGTATACAGTGATGAAAAGGCAAAAAAAACAGCAGAGAATACAGAAAAAAATGCTTTGTCAAAAAATAAACCATCAAAAAAGAAAAAAACAGTGGGAAGTGAATTTTACAATACTCTGGCCTGTATGCTGGGAGACCGTTTTATGAAATGGGGAGCAACACTTTATCCATGCGACCTGAAAACGAGAGATGCTTTTGCCAATATGGATATAGCGGGATACAATTATGGAATCAATCGATATTATCATGATCTGAAAAAATATCCAAATCGCCTGATCCTTGGAACAGAAACTTTTTGTAAGGATGCCTATACTTTTTATGAAGCGGCAAAAGAAAATCCCGGGATCATCGGAGATTTTGTGTGGGCCGGATGGGATTATATAGGAGAAGTAGGAGAAGGCTGCGCAGAATACAGCGATTATAACTTTAATGGAGAAAGACCGGAAACTCAGATGACAGGAGGGAATGGCAGGATCGACCTGCTTGGAAAACCTCGTGCAGAAGCAGCCTTTACCAGAGTGGCTTTTGATTTGGAAAAGGGACCAAGAATAGCAGTCTGGCCTGTGTATCAGAAAGAAAATCTTCATATTACAGGCTGGCAGCTTACAAAAGCTCTGGAAAGCTGGTCCTGGAGAGGCTGTGCCGGGATGGATGCCAAAATAGAGGTGTATGCCAGAGCTCATTCTGTGGAACTGTTTTTGAATGGCATTTGTATAGGAAAAAAGAAAATTCCTAAGAAATCCTGTCGGGTGATTTTCAAAACGGTGTATGGGGACGGTGAACTGACAGCGGTTTCTTATGATCAAGCAGGAAAAGAGATCGGGAGACAGACATTATGTACGGCAGAAAAAGATACGATTTTAAAATTAATGCCTGAAACAGAAACTATAAATCCGGAAGGTCTGATTTTTATTCCGCTGCAGTATACAGATAAACAGGGAATATGGAAACCAATGGAAAAGCACAGACTTACAGTAAAAGTGGAAAATGGAAAACTGGAAGGTCTTGGAAGTGCCAATGCCTATAAAGAAGGAAATTATACAGATTCGGAAACAGATACTTACTATGGAGAAGCCATGGCGGTAGTACGGGCAGGATCCGGCGGAACTGTAAAAGTTACTGTGTCAGATGAAGAAAATACATACACAACAGAGGTTCCTGTAAAAGAATCCATTTACGGATAAAAATATGCAGTTTACGTTAAATGTAAATGAAATCTTCGGAATCATGGTATGATCTGTTATACAGAAAAAGTATGGAGCACAGAGCAGACCCTTTATAAGATTAGATGAAAGTAACGGCATTTGTGAAGGGGAAAGTACATACTCAGGGAAAGAAAGGAGAAAAAACATGGGAAAAAGAAGAAATCTCTGGCGTGGTCTGACTACCTGCACAGCTTCTCTGCTTACCATTTCACTGGCAGCAGGACCTTTGGTAGACAGCTATCGTACAGATATTGACAAGTTTCTTGGAACCAAGAGCAGCGCAATGGTAACAGATAATACAGGAGATGAGGATTTATATACCTATGATTCTGATTACTCCAGTACAACAGAACTTTTGGATTCTATTGAAGATCTGGGAGAAAGAATGAGCGAAGAAGGAACCGTTCTTTTGAAGAATGAAAACAGTGCGCTTCCTCTTTCGAAAGAAGAAACACAGAAGGTTTCACTTCTTGGCTTTTCCAGCTATTATCCGGTACAGGGCGGAGATATGGGAAGTTCTCTGAATGTAAATCAGGGAACAGATGCGGATACGGTGGATTTTGTACAGGCATTAGATGCTAAGGGATTCAAAATCAATCCGGATATTGCATCTATGTATAAGAGTCTGGAGGCAGAGTTTAAAACAGAGGTAAATATGTGGGGAAATATTATTGAATATTACCACATTACAGCTCCTGCAACAGATGGTGTGTTTTCCAGCAGGGAGCCGTCCCAGGAGAAACTGGACAGTGTTGACAGTCAGTGGAAGAACAGCATGGACGATTACAATGTAATGCTGGTAACGATTGCCCGTTCCGCTACAGAAAATGGAACTTACATTCCAGGTGAGGAAGGTGTAGATCCTTCTCAGAATCTGAATCAGACAGATCCTCTAGGGCTTAGTGATGATGAAAGAGATCTGATCAGTGCAGCTGTGGAGGCAAAAAAAGAAAATGGCGGAAAAGTAATTGTTATGCTGAACAATGCAAATGCCATGGAAATTGATGAAATCAAAAATAATGAAGGCGTAGACGCAATTCTGGAAATTGGTCTTCCGGGAGGCTATGGTTTTTATGGTGTTGCCGACATACTTTCCGGGGAGGCAAATCCTTCCGGACATCTCAGCGATACTTATGCAGTGACAAATGCCAACTCTCCTGCGGCACAGAATTTTGGAAATTTCTCCTGGACAAACGGAGACGACAAATTAAGCATCAACTCAGAAGAAGTAGAGGCAGAGAGCATTTATACAGGTTATAAATATTATGAAACCAGATATGCAGATGCTGTTTTAGGACAGGGAAACGCAGAATCTTCTGTGGGAAGTTCTACAGGAAAGAACTGGGATTATGAAAATGAAGTATCCTATCCTTTTGGATATGGACTTTCTTATACAACATTTGACCAGACACTGAAAAATGTATCAGTGAACCTTAAAGACAGAACGGTAACTGCTGAGGTCGAAGTAAAAAATACAGGAGATACTGCAGGAAAAGATGTTGTTCAGTTCTATACATCAGTTCCTTATACAGATTATGATGTAAAACATAAGGTAGAAAAAGCAGCGATCCAGCTTCTGGATTATGAAAAGACAGATATCATCGAGCCGGGAGAAAGTGAAACTGTGACTATTACAGCAGACGCACAGGATATGGCAAGCTGGGATTCTACCTGCAGCAACGAGGCAGGAACAGACGGAAACTGGATTCTGGATGAAGGTACTTACTACTTTACTGTAGGAAACGGTGCGCATGAAGCAGTAAATAATGTACTTGCAGCACAGGACCAGGCTGTAGAAGGAAACAAAAAGAATGTACAGACCTGGGAACTGGAAAAACAGGATTCTGAATCCTTTGCAGTTACATTAAATGGAACCCCTGTAGAGAATCAGTTGGAAGATGCAGATTTAAACTACTGGATGGAAGACACGGTTACTTACCTTACCAGAAACGATTGGGAAGGAACCTGGCCGAAAACTTATAAAGATCTGACAGCAACAGATGAAATGATCGGAGCTATGGGTGACGACTATAGTGATATTACAGAAAATGGAGATCCTTCTTCTGTAGTTTTTGGAGCAGACAATGGAATGACGCTTGCCAATATGAAAGGAGTTACCGATATAGAGGATGAGCGCTGGGATAAACTGATCGATCAGATTACCCTTGAGGAATGTCTGATCCGTACTGCTCTGGGAGGAACCAGCACTAAGGTGATCGAATCCATTACTTCTCCGGAAGTTATTCAGAATGACGGACCAAACGGATTCAATTCCTATCCTTTGGGACAGTATGCAAATGCAGATGAATCCACAGGAGATCCCTGTGTGATCGCAGAAGATGATCCTAACCGTGAATATAAGATGGGTGTTATGGGAAATGAAACGGTGATCGGACAGACATTCAGTAAGCAGCTTGCAGCAGAATGGGGCAAGGCAATTGGAAATTATTCTCTCTGGGCAAACACAACAATCTGGTGGGGTGTAGGAACCAATCTTCACAGAGTTCCTTATAACGCACGTAACCATGAGTATTATTCTGAGGATGCTGTGCTTACTGCAGGACAGGGTGCGGCAACGATTGCGGCAGGTCAGGAATACGGCGCTATTATTGCTCCGAAACATCTGGCATTTAATGACACAGAGATAAATCGTACCGGTATTGCAGAATTTATGACTGAGCAGGCAGCTCGTGAAAACGAACTTCGTGGAACTCAGGATTGTGTGGAAGAGGCCGGAGCCCTTGGAATGATGACTACTTATAACCGCGTAGGATGTGTGGCAAGCAATGCACATACAGGACTTCTTCTGAATATTCTTCATAAGGAATGGGGATTTAAAGGCCTTATGTCAGAAGACTTTATTCAGGATCCGACCTATACAAAAATACGGATGGCAGTACATAATGGTGTTACCATGACCTGTAATACCGGTGATAATACGCTGGAAGCAGTAGCAGAAAAATGGCCATACTGGAATGTTGAAAATGCAAATAAGAGTGAAGAACTTCTTACAGATCTGAAACAGGCAATGCTGTATCAGAATTATGCAATTGCAAATTCCAATGCAATGGATGGACTGTCTACCACTACACATATTGAGAAGCTGAATACATGGTATGATAATCTGATCACAGGATTACAGATTGGATTTGGAGTTCTTACTGTACTTTGTATTGCATTGTATCTGCTGGATCTGAGAAAGAAAGAGCAGTAATCTGGTAGGAGGAGAAAAAACATGACTGAAAAGAAAAAAACAGGGGCAGGGCTGATTTTCAGTGTGATCACAATTCTTGTGACAGCAGCAGGACTGTTTCTGTATATCCAAAACTGCAAAACAAATTATTTTTCAAATAGTGGTGTTGATCAGAAAATAGCGATCTGCCTCGGCGTTGCTCTGGTACTGGAAATACTTATGGTAGCCTTTTCCATGAAAATGGGAGCGAAACCGGTTTTTGACATTATTCCGCCGGTATGCGGTGTGTTGACAGCTTATGGAGTTATTCAGTTTATTGGAAGCAGGATTGCCGCAGCAGCGTCTATTATGACTTTTGAAAATAATACACAGAATATGGCAGATCTTAACGGTGCCATTCGTGCAATGATCGTATGCGCTGTGGCTTTAATCTGTGTGATTTTTACATCCTTTTTCAAAGTGGTAAAGGAATGATCTTATGAGTAAAAAAAATAATGATTTCTGGACCGGTCCTCTGACCGGTACCAGGATCAAAAGTAATGATGTAAAAATGCCGGAAATGCTGATCGGATATTTTATTGGACCTTTTGGAGCACTTCTTGCTTCCGGTATTTTTACAAGTATCCTTCAGAATTATTTTACAGATGTACTGAAACTGAATCTGGCATTTTTGACAACACTTCAGCTTGTTTCTACGATTTTGATCGTAGCAGCGAATCTGATCGTAGGACAGCTGATCGAAAGAACCAGAACTATGGCAGGAAAGGCCAGACCCTGGATACTGCTTTCAGCCTTTACCTTATCGGTAGCATCTGTACTGATGTTCATTGTTCCTTTTGAAGGAACTGCAAAAATGGTATGGATCGCCATTGCATATAATCTTTTTTATGCAGTAGCTTATCCGATATACAATACGGCAAATTCTACCCTGATTCCTGTTTCTACACGAAACAGTCAGCAGAGAGGAGCTCTGGCTTCCTTTACGAATGTAGCAGGACTTGGTGTTATGGGAGCAGGATCCATGGTATTTCCTATTCTGGTATCCTTTGCTTTGAAGGAAGACCAGCATCTGTGGTTTGTTGCGATGCTGGCAGTGGCTGTTTTTTCTGCACTTACTATTTTTCTGCAGTTTCAGTTTACCCGTGAACGTGTCACTGAGGAACAAATGGAAGGTGCAGATGCAAAAGAAGAAAAGGTAAAAGCGGCGTCTTTAAGAGAACAGCTTGCGGCAGTTGCAGGAGAAAAAATGTGGTGGATCGTAATGCTGTTTTACCTGGGCTTTCAGTGGAGCGGTGCGATGAAAAACGGATCCATGACTTATTTCTGCAAATGGGTACTGGATAATACCTTTTTTGGAAATGCAGATGCCTGGGGAGCCTCACAGTCTCTTCTGAGCATCATGGGAGCAGTTCCTATGGCGGTGTCAGCAGTATTTATTGTTCCCCTCTGCAATAAATTTGGAAAAAGGATTGTGTGTATGATCGGTATGATCGTAGGAGCAGCAGGGGGAGTCATAGCAATTCTTGGAAACGGGCAGATTATTCCGGTTGCCATTGGTGTGGCGCTGAAATGTCTGGGATCTGCGCCGGCCTGTTATATGATACTTGCCATGCTGGCAGATGTGATCGATCATATTGAATTTAAGAAAAATATTCGTACAGACGGACTTACGATGTCGATCTACAGTTCTATTATGGTTGCAGGAACACCTGTGTGCAACTCCATTTTCAGCGCGATTCTGAATGCCAGCGGATATGATCAGGCAGCAAATATTGCTCTTGGAACAGCTGCCCAGACAGTAGGTGTACAGACTGCTATTTCTGCAGGTTATATCTGGGTGGAAACCATTGCTTATATTCTTTGTGCGATTCTGGTATTTTTCTTTACTATTGAGAAAAAGCTTCCGGAAGAGCAGGCAGCCATTGCGGCAAGAAAAAAATAAACGGTACAGTTGACAGATTAAAATACAGCAGAGGCAGGTGCCGCTGCTGTATTTTGCTTATGAAAAGGAGAGGGAAAATGAATACCCGGAACCTTGTTTTTATCTGGTTTGGTTTTCTTATTTGCGTGGTTATGGGAGGCTGTGGAACAAAGGAAAAAGAAACTGGAGAGCTTTGCCATATTGTTTTAGAAGAAGGAGAAGGTTTTTGTGCGGAAGAACCGGTTCAGACAGCAGAAACAGGCAGTGATATGTCCTTCAAAATTATTCTGGAAGATGGTTATTACAGCTCAGGATCTGATTATCAGGGGAAATATGAGATTACATTATCCGATAAATCTGATACTGAAACAGTTATTTTGACGCTTCACGATGTAAAATATTCGGAGAGCATCTGCTTTCTGGCAGAAAAGGGAAAGTATGAAATCTGTTATGATGCCAATGGAGGAAAAGGCAGAGACGGAGGACCGGATTTTGTAAAACAGTATGATAAAGGTGCACATCTTCGAATCAATACTTTAAGAGGAATTGATATTTTTTGCAGAGAGGGATTTACCCTTGTCGGGTGGAATACGGAAGCAGATGGAACCGGAACACAGGTAGGGCTTGGAAGCCGGATACAGTGGAAAAAAGATCTGGTATTATATGCACAGTGGATTCCCTGGACGGACATCTCCAGATTCACATATGAGATTAAGGAAAATTATGCTGTGATAACAGGATATTCCGGAAATGAAGAAAAAATATGTATACCTTCAGAAGCAGAGGGTGTTCCCGTGCGGACAGTAGCAGAAAAGTCTTTTTATGAAACTGACTGTAAAAGTGTGATTCTTTCTCCGGGAATTTATGAAATTGAAAAAAAGGCTTTTCAGAACAGCAGTCTTGAAGAATTGTGGTTTTCAGATGACCTTGCCAGGATCAGCGGTTATGCTTTTGAAGGATGTGAAAAATTAAAAACAATACATATTAATGCAGTACAGCTTCCTGCTTACAGTGGAAATTATTTTGACACTTTTCAGGATAAATATGACAGACTGCAGTTTTTGAAAGATACTAGAAAGATTGTATTATTTTCCGGCTCATCTACAAGATTTGGTTATGACAGTGAAGAAATTAAAAAAGCATTTCCTCGGTATGAAGTGGTAAATATGGGGGTATTTGCCTATTCTCCGGCATTGCCTCAGCTGGAACTGATACTGGAATGTATGAAGGATGGAGATATTCTTTTGGATTCTCCTGAATTTGATGCTGCAAATCGACAATTCTGCAGTCAGAAGGAGCTGGATTACGCAGTATTTGCCATGATGGAATCCAATTATGATACATTTGCCAGACTGGATATCCGCAATTACTCACAGGTGTTTAATGCCTATACTTCTTACCAGGAAACCCGGAAAGATATGGAGCGAAAAAATTATCAGCTTAGTGCCGCAGATTTTGATGAAGACGGAAATCCGGTAACAGAAAAAAGCTATAACGAATATGGAGACTACGTTCTCTATCGGCCAAATTCCGGAAAAGAAGATCCTATTTATGGGCTTCCCGTTCATTACACAGTGAATGCATTTCCGAAAGAAACTTATCTGGATCCTGCAAATCAGGAATTTAAAAAATTTTTGGATAAAGGAATC
Source organism: uncultured Blautia sp. (assembly GCF_902497045.1). Taxonomy (NCBI): domain Bacteria; kingdom Bacillati; phylum Bacillota; class Clostridia; order Lachnospirales; family Lachnospiraceae; genus Blautia; species uncultured Blautia sp. The sequence goes on from NZ_CABVDF010000059.1 coordinate 8,920, forward strand.
AGAGTATATTTTACTTATTCTCCCAGAAACAAATATGCTGTTTCTAAAGAAAGTACGGAAGCAGAGAGGGCAAGACTTCATCAGTATCTGAAAGAAAACCTGATCGTTCCGGTTATTTCAGAAATTGAGGACTCTCTGTATTCGGGAATTTATCTGTATGGTACAGATAATCATCTGTCTACAGAAGGAGTGCGTATTCGTACAGAAAAGGTGATCATGGATATAAAAAAACAACTGGAGCAGGAGGAAAAAAGATGAATTTTATATCACTGGAATTTGTATTTTTTTATCCTGCAGTATTGTTTCTTTACTGGATCTTTCCTGGGAAAATCCGCTGGCTCTTTCTTCTTATAGTAAGCTGCTTTTTTTATTTTTCTGAAAGCTCCTGGGCAGGGATCTTATTATTTCTTACAGCGGCAGTTACTTATTTTGCGGCACGAAATATTCAAAATGGACATAGAAAAAGACAGTGGGTTATTATATCGTTACTGTTTTGTCTGGGACTTTTGATTGGATTAAAGTATACAGTTCCGCCAGTAGGAATTTCTTTTTATACATTTCAGACTCTGTCCTATGTGCTGGATGTATATGGAAATCAGGAGAGCGCGGAGAAAAATTTCGGCAGGTATCTTTTGTTTGTCAGTTTTTTTCCGCAGCTTGTAGCAGGACCGGTAGAGCGAAGCGGAAACCTTCTTCCACAGTTGAAAAAGATACAGAGATTCAGAAAAGAAGATATGGCAGAAGGGTTTTGGCTGATAATCAGAGGGTTCTTTAAAAAAATCGTGGTAGCGGACCAGATGGCGCCTTATGTGGATCGTATTTTCGGCGCTCCAGCAGAGGTAAATGGAATTGCAGCAGTTTTAGGAACTATCTTTTTTGCCATACAGATATACTGTGATTTTTCAGGGTATACAGATATTGCAAGAGGAAGTGCACGTATGTTTGGAATTAGCCTGATGGAAAATTTTCGGCATCCATATAGAGCGGGAAACATTCAGGAATTCTGGCATCGCTGGCATATAAGTCTGACAAAATGGTTTACAGATTATGTATACATTCCCCTGGGAGGAAGCAAAAAAGGGCTTCTCAGGCAGTGTATCAATATAGGAATCGTGTTTGGCCTAAGTGGATTCTGGCATGGGGCATCCTGGAACTATGTGGTCTGGGGATTTCTCCATGGCAGCTTTCTGGTGGGATATACTTTATATCGAAAATATACTCCTGTAAAAGAAACAGGAGTATTTAGAAAAACAGCTTCCTGGGCTTTTACGATGCTGCTGGTCTGTGCAGCCTGGATTTTTTTCCGATCTCCGGATATTGGCTCAGCGCTGGCAATGATAAGCAGGATTATTTCCGAACCATTTACAGGAGGAATCACGGCAGTCTGTGACAGCTTTCAGATAGTGGGAGGAAAGGAAGTTCTGAAGATTTTTCTGATTCTTCTTTCTTTTGGGCTGACAGAACATATACCGGATGATATCAGAGAAAAAATAAAGAAACCATTGCATCTGGCTGCAGGTGCGATTGTGATCATCTGTATGATGACTGCCATTGAATTTTTATGGCTGGCAGATATGGCGGAGGGTACTGGAAATACATTTATTTATTTCAGGTTTTAAAAATATGAAGAAGACAACAGGGATTATTATTTTTATAGCATGTGCTGTGTTTTTGGCAGAACAGATTTTTTTCCTGATCTGCGGGTATGCGCTTCCAGAACAGTTTGGAGACACTTTTATGGGAGAGCTGAAATATAAGTATGAACGTCTGGTGCAGACGGAGGGAAAAAGAATTATTTTTATCGGAGGCAGCGGAACAGCCTTTGGATATGATTGTGAGCTGACAGAAAATTTGCTGAAAGAGTACCGGACAGTGAATTTTGGTATGTATGCAGGTCTTGGTATCCGGGCAGTATTGGATCTTTCTGAGGATCTTATTCGAAAGGGAGATATTGTGATTGTTTCTCCGGAACAGGACCCTCAGACTCTTTCTTGTTATTTCAACGGAACTTATATGTGGCAGGCGGCAGACGGCGCTTTTTATATGCTGAAAGGATTAAAGAGAAACAGCCTGGAACAGATGCTTGGAACATTTCCGGGTTTTGCGCTGGAAAAACTGAATTATGTTATAGGTGGAAAAAAACCGGAAGCAGATTCTGTTTACTGCCGGAAGTCCTTTAATGAATATGGCGATATCAAAGATGAAATCTGTTCGGGAAATGTAATGCCGGAAGGATTTGACCCGGATCATCCAGTGACATTTACAAAGGAAGTCATCCAGGAAGAATTTATCTGTTATCTGAATTCTTATGCGGAAAAAATAGAAAAAAAAGGAGCCAGGATCTGGTATCGTTTCTGTCCGTGTAACAGATCAGCGGTAGTGAATGAAGAAAATGCAGATAAGTATTACAGATATTTACAGGAGGCACTGGAATTTCCTGTCATAGGAAATCCTCATAACAGCATCATGGATGAGGAATGGTTTTTTGATACAAATTTTCATCTGAATTCCAGTGGCAAAACAGTAAATACTGTACAGGCTGTAAGGGACATTAAAGCAATGCTGGGAGATTCCTCTTCGGTAAAAACGGATATTCCTGAAAAACCTGAGAACAGGAGCCGGGATCCGGAGATGAAAAAACAGATATGGACAAAAGAAAATTCTTATGAATATCAAGATCAGGAAGAAATTGTGATCCCAAAAGAAATTACAAGAATTCAGGATTATTCTTTTGAAAACTGCAAAATGTTAAAAAGGATCATCATGCAGCAGAAAGACCCATCGGCATGTATGGTGGGACAGCATCTTCTGGATGGTACGGATGCACAGATTTTTGTCCCGGAAGAAGCGGCAGACCGATACAGATTAAATTATTCCTGGTCTGTTTATGCAGACAGGATACAGGAGACAGAACATCCCTGAACTTTTGCGGATATAAATTTTTTGATAAAGTCATTCACGTTGATAAATGTACATTTTACGTATAAAAAGATGGATGCAGCCGGGAGATGCTATAATGAGTGATAAAGAGGAGATAAGAAAGGTGGAAAATAAATATGAAAACAAAACAGGCATTTAATCCTTATATGCCAAGCTGGGAGTATGTTCCTGATGCAGAACCGCATGTGGTAGGGGACCGGGTTTACGTGTATGGTTCTCATGACCTGTTCAACGGGCTGAATTTCTGCCTGGGAGACTATGTGTGCTGGTCGGCTCCGGTGGATGATCTTGGAAATTGGAAATATGAAGGCTGTATTTATAAAAGAGAGCAGGATCCTGCAGCTCCGCGTATCCGCCTCACCAACGGACTTGCAGCTCCGGATATGGTTCAGGGACCAGATGGAAAATTTTACCTGTATTATTTTATGGGTGGAACAAAAATGATTTCAGTTGCAGTCTGTGACAAGCCGGCAGGGAAATACGAATTTTATGGTTATGTGAAATACAGTGACGGAGTTCCTATTGGAAAGAAAGGGGAACCTTTTCAGTTTGACCCGGGTATTTTTATGGATGATGATGGAAGACTGTATCTGTACACAGGATTTGCATTGGAAGGAAATCCTATTCTTCTGGACGGATCAAAACCTACAGAGCATGGACCTATGTGTTTCGAACTGGATCCGTCAGATATGCTGACAGTGCTTAATGGACCTGGCTATATAGGAATAGCAGGAGATAAAGAGGCGCCGGGAACTCCTTATGAGGGACACGCTTTTCTGGAAGCAAGCTCCATGCGTAAGTTTAATGGAATCTACTATTTTATCTACAGTACGAAAAAAAGCCATGAGCTTTGTTATGCAGTCAGTGATAATCCTACCGGAGGTTTTCAGTTTGGAGGAATTCTGGTAAGTAATGGAGACATTGGTCTTCCGGGAATCACAGATGTAAAAAATGCAAAGAATTACACAGGAAATACACATGGAAGTCTGATAGAGATTAATGGAAAGTATTATATTTTTTATCATAGACACAGCAATCGGAAACAGTCTTCCAGACAGGCGGCAGCAGAGGAAATTCGATTTGAGAACGGAAAATTTTATCAGGCAGAAATGACCTCTTGTGGATTGAATGGAGAACCTCTGAGCGGACAGGGAACTTATCCTTCCTATATTGCTTGTAATCTTTATGGAAAAAAAGGAACCAGATTTCTCAGTATGATCAAACATCCGAAAAAAGGATATCCTTATTTTACTCAGGATGGCGGTGACCGGGAAGGCGGAGAGGATCAGTATATTGCCAATATGTGTGATGGCGCAGTTGCCGGATTTAAATATTTTGATCTTACCAGTACAAAAGAGATCAGTGTTGCTATAAGGGGAAAAGCAGAAGGTGTTCTGCAGGTTAGGACAGAGGAGTATGGGACACCGGTAGCGGAAATTCCTGTTGCTTCTTCCAGAAAACTGCAGTCTTTTCATGCACCTATGAAGGCGCGGGCAGGACGGCAGCCACTGTTTTTTAAATTCACCGGAAGGGGAAGTTTTGACTTTATCTCCTTTGAATTGAAATAGTATTTCTGGTTGTTTCCGGAATAGTTTCTTGCTATACTTAACGTATAACTGTGTTGCGTTAAGAGGTGAAGAATATGGTCCGCATTGCTGTGGTAGAAGACAATGAACATGACAGAGAAATATTAAAAAAATGTCTGCTTCGATACGAAAAAGAAAACAAATATAAATTTATTATAAAAGAATTTCAGGACGGAGAAGACATTATTACAAATTA
>NZ_CABVDF010000060.1:0-13609 GCF_902497045.1 uncultured Blautia sp.
GAATCATAATAAAGTAGGTCGGTGATCATGACGTTTATAGAACAGATTTCACTTGTTTCTTTTGCTGTAATTGTTGTGTTTGGCATGGCTGCTTATCTGAGAAGCCATTCCCGGTACGAAAACGGAATTTTCCACAAAGCCGGCTGCCTCCTTATGTATGGATATCTGAAAATAAGTCTTGCGGCCGGATATGCCAGACGAGCTGTGATGATGAAGCTTGGGAGTATCTGCAGCAGTGCAAATATTTCAGAAGCTTCAGAGAAATTGCATCATAAACAGTATCGTATCCAGGAACTGCAAAGAGAGTTATCTCATGGCGGATATGGAACAGGCAGACATAATATTAAGATTCCGGGATGATGGATCTGTAAATTATCCGGACATACAACAAAAAATTGATTTTCAGGAATTCCTCTGCTATACTTCATAGCAGAGGAATTTTTTGGAGGTCTGAAAATGGATAAAAAAAATCAGATTACAGAAGGTGTAATCTGGAAGCAGTTGTTATTATTCTTTTTTCCGATTGTATTCGGAACTTTTTTTCAGCAGATCTATAATACGGCCGACACCATTGTTGTCGGTCGTTTTGTGGGTAAAGAAGCTCTGGCTGCAGTTGGAGGCTCTGTAAACCAGGTTGTAAATCTTATTGTAGAGGTATTTGTAGGCCTGACCTCAGGCGCGGCTGTAATCGTCTCTCAGTTTTATGGAGCTCAGGACAGAAAGAATCTGGATCGCACGATACATACAGCGGCTGCGTTCTCTATTATAGCCGGTCTGGTAATCGGTGTGGCGGGATTTTTTGCCTCTGACACGATTTTACAGATGATGAACACTCCGGCAGAATTAATGGATGAATCTCGAATATATCTTCATATTTATTTTGCAGGAACGGTTTTTAATCTTGTATATAATATGGGCGCGGCTGTCCTTCGCGCCATGGGAGATTCCAGACGTCCTTTGTATGTACTGATAACCGCCTGCCTTTTGAATATTCTGCTGGACATTCTGCTTGTAGTGATTGGCGGCATGGGCGTAGAAGGTGTTGCCATTGCAACGATATTCTGCCAGGGAGTCAGTGCAGTGCTTGTTGCAGCAATGCTGGTAAAAGGGCAGGGGAATTTTAAGCTGGAATTCAAAAAGATCCGTTTCTATGGAAATTCACTTCGTTCTGTATTGCGGATCGGTGTACCGGCAGGGATTGAAGCGGCTATGTACTGCGTGGCAAATATTGTGATCCAGGTATTTGTCAATCGACTGGGAACTGACCATGTGGCAGCATGGGGAACCTTTGGGAAGATCGATGCAGTATTCTGGATGGTGGTAAATGCTTTTTCTATTTCAATTACCACTTTTGTGGGTCAGAATTATGGAGCGGGAAAAACAAGGCGCATGAGGAAAAGCGTACTGGTCTGTCTGGGAATGTCATATGCGGCGGCGATCGCACTCAGCGGACTTCTGGTTGTATTTGCGGAACCTTTATACCGGCTTTTTACAACAGATCATGGAGTGGTGGAAATAGGAGTCTATATGATGAGATTCCTGATGCCGTCTTATTTTCTTTATGTGGCAATCGGAATTCTTTCCGGAGCTCTCAGGGGAGCAGGCAAGGTGCTGGTTCCTGTGATCCTTACCTGTGGAGGAGTCTGCATTCTCAGAATTACCTGGATGTTTGCAGTTCTCCCTGTTTTTCCGGGGATAGAAACTATTATGCTCAGTTATCCGGTATCCTGGGGAATCACAGCAGTTCTTTTTGTGATCTATTATATAAGACGCTTTCCAAAAGCAGAAAAATCTGTAAGAGAATCAGAAAATTGACAAAGATAACCGGCTGTATATATGATGTGCAGCGGTGCAGAGGAGTGTTGAGATGAATATTTTAAATATGGAACATATTACTAAAGTATATGGAGATAAAGTGATCTTTGATGATATTTCCGTAGGCATCCACCAGGGGGACAAGATTGGGATCATAGGCATTAACGGTACAGGAAAAACTACTTTTTTAAGGATACTGGCAGGATTGGAGGAGGCAGATGAGGGGCAGGTGATCCGGCAGAACGGGCTTCGTCTTTCTTATCTTTCTCAGCATCCGCAGTTTCCGGAGGGCGCGACAATTCTTTCCTATGTAAGTGAAGGAAAGAGAGAGACTGACTGGAATCCGGAAACAGATGCCCACATGGTTCTTAACAAACTGGGAATTGCAGACCATGAGGAGGAAATCGAGCATCTTTCCGGAGGTCAGAAGAAGCGTGTGGCTCTGGCAAGGGTACTGATCAATCCCACAGATCTTTTAATCCTTGATGAGCCTACCAACCATCTGGACAATGAAATGGCAGCATGGCTGGAAGATTATCTGAACCGGTTTAAAGGAGCAGTGATCATGGTGACTCATGATCGTTATTTTCTGGATCGGGTTACAAATAAGATCCTGGAGATCAGCCATGGAAAAACCTATACTTATGAGGCGAAATATTCTAAATTTCTGGAGATGAAGGCAGAGCGTGAAGAAATGGAAATGGCCTCAGAGCGAAAGCGGCAGAGTGTTCTGCGGATGGAAATGGAATGGGCAAAGCGTGGATGCCGGGCAAGGACTACCAAGCAGAGAGCCAGGCTGGAAAGGCTGGAAGCCTTGAAAAACGGAGCGGCTCCGGTGAGAGATAAAAGTGTAGAGATTGATTCTGTAGAAACCCGAATGGGAAAGAAAACTATTGAGCTGCATCACATTTCCAAAAGCTTTGGGGAAAAAATCTGCATCCGGGACTTCGATTATATTGTGCTGAAAAATCAGAGACTTGGAATCATCGGACCAAACGGATGCGGAAAATCAACGCTCCTTAAGATCATTGCAGGGCTGCTGGAACCGGATAGCGGCTACGTGGAGACAGGTGAGACTATTCGCATGGGATATTTTTCTCAGGAAATTGAGGAAATGAATACCAGTCAGAGGGTTATTGATTATATTAAAGATGTGGCAGAATTTATTCCTACAAAAGACGGACTGATCAGTGCGGCAAAGCTTTTGGAGCAGTTCCTTTTTGATTCTTCCATGCAGTATGCGCCCATAGAAAAGCTTTCCGGGGGAGAAAAGAAAAGACTGTACCTTCTGAAAATCCTTGCAGCAGCGCCAAATGTACTGCTTCTGGATGAGATTACAAATGATATTGATATTCCTACATTGACAATTCTGGAGGATTATCTGGATTCTTTTGCCGGAATTGTGATCGCGGTTTCTCATGACCGTTATTTCCTGGATAACCTTGCAGACAGGATTTTTGAATTTGACCGGGAGGGAAATCTGACACAGTATGAAGGCGGCTATACTGATTATCTGGAATCAAAAAAGAGACGCTTTGGAGATACAGCAGGCGGTGCGTTGAACTCTGAAAACAAGAATCGGGAAAACAGTTCCGGAAAAACTGGAAACCAGGCTGAGTCCGTAGAAAAGGAGTCTGTAAAAACCTGGAAACAGAACCGTACCACAAAACTGAAATTTTCTTTTAAGGAACAGAGAGAATACGAAACGATCGATGAAGATATTGCAAAGCTGGAATCAAAGATCGAAAAACTGGATGCAGATATCATGGCCAATGCCACCAATTCCGGGAAGCTAAACGAACTGACGAAAGAAAAGGAAGAAGCGGAGGCACTTCTGGAAGAGAAAATGGACCGCTGGGTATATTTAAACGATCTGGCAGAAAGGATCGAGGCACAGAATAATGGATGAAAAAAAGACCAAAAGCCCGATGACGACTTTGTGTTACATAGAGAAGGAAGATGCCTTCCTGATGCTCCACCGGGTATCTAAAAAGAATGATGTCAATAAAGATAAATGGATCGGCATCGGAGGACATTTTGAAGAAGGAGAAAGCCCGGAAGACTGTCTTCTAAGAGAAGCCTGTGAGGAAACAGGGCTTATTTTAACTTCGTGGAAATTCCGGGGTATCGTCACGTTTACTCAGGAAGGCTATGGAACAGAATATATGTGCCTTTATACAGCAGATGAATTTTACGGAGAGCTTAAAGACTGTAATGAGGGGATTCTGCAATGGGTAAAAAAGGATGAACTTCTAAATCTGAACCTCTGGGAAGGAGATAAGATCTTTTTGAGACTTCTTAAAGAAAATGCTCCCTTCTTTTCACTTAAGCTCAGCTATCAGGGAGATTCTTTGAGGGAGGCTGTTCTGAATGGAACGGATATTTTGTATGATTGTAAACAGTGACAATTTAATAGAATTTATGTACATATCTTGACTTTACCCCTTTAAATTTAGTATGATAAAGTTTGAATTTTTAACAGGAGGCATATTATGGCAGAGTTAGTAAAAGTAGTCATGGACGCCATGGGAGGCGACCATGCACCGGAAGAACCCGTAAAAGCAGCCGTAGAAGCCGTAAAAGAACGTGAGGACATCCTTGTGATCCTTACCGGCCTCGAAGACGTGATACGAAAAGAATTGGATAAATATCCGGGATATCCTCAGGACAGAATACAGATCATACACACTTCAGAGGTGATTGAAACAGCGGAACCCCCGGTATTTGCCATCCGTAAGAAAAAGGATTCTTCTATTGTAGTGGGATTAAATCTTGTAAAGAAAAAAGAGGCTGATGCTTTTGTTTCTTCAGGAAGTACAGGAGCAGTCCTTGTAGGAGGACAGGTACTTGTGGGAAGATCAAAAGGAGTGGAGCGTCCTCCTCTGGCTCCTCTGATCCCGACTATGGAAGGGGTAAGCCTTCTGATAGACTGCGGAGCGAATGTGGACGCCAGACCTTCTCATCTTGTTCAGTTTGCAAAGATGGGTTCTATTTATATGGAACAGGTAGTAGGGATCAAAAATCCCAGAGTTGCCATTGTCAACAACGGTGCTGAAGAGGAAAAAGGGAATGCCCTTGTAAAAGAGACCTTTCCGCTTCTGAAAGAGACAGAGGGGATTAATTTTATCGGCAGTATTGAGGCAAGAGATATTCCCTCCGGCTATGCAGATGTGATTGTCTGCGAAGCTTTTGTAGGAAATGTGATCCTGAAGCTGTATGAGGGAGTCAGCGGCTCTCTGATCAAAAAGATCAAGGGCGGAATGATGAAAAATCTCAGAAGCAAGATAGGTGCTCTTTTGATCAAACCCGCACTGAAAGAAACTTTAAAAGATTTTGACACAACCAAATACGGCGGAGCGCCGCTCCTTGGCCTGAAGGGGCTTGTGGTCAAAACCCATGGAAGTGCAAAGGCAGTGGAGATGAAAAACGCCATTTTCCAGTGCGTACAGTTTAAGCAGCAGAAGATTAACGAAAAAATAGCAGAACGGATCATTCCTCCGGTATATCCGGAAGATCCACAGGGCAGAGAAGAGAAAGAGGTATAGAGAATGGAACAGTTGGAACAGAAGATTGGTTATCAGTTCCGCAACAAAAAGCTGCTTCGTCAGGCGCTGACCCACAGCTCTTATGCAAATGAAAAAAAACTTGGAAAACTGGGATGCAATGAAAGGCTGGAATTCCTTGGAGATGCGGTACTGGAACTGATCAGCAGTGATGTGCTGTATGCACGTTTTCCGCAGCTTCCAGAGGGAGAACTAACTAAAAAACGTGCCAGTCTCGTCTGTGAGCCCAGCCTTGCCTATTGTGCAAGACAGTTCGGTCTGCCGGAATATCTTCTTCTTGGAAAGGGAGAGGATATGACCGGAGGCAGGACGAGAGATTCGATTGTGTCAGATGCCACAGAAGCTCTGCTGGGGGCAATCTATCTGGATGGTGGGTTTGCTGACGCAAAAGAGTTTGTATTGAATTTTATATTAAATGATATGGAGCACAAGCAGCTCTTTTATGACAGCAAGACCATCCTGCAGGAGCTAGTTCAGGAAGACGGGAAACACCCGGTAGAATATATCCTTACCGGAGAGACCGGACCGGATCACAATAAACAGTTTGAGGTAGAAGTGCGGATCAACGGGGCACCTGCGGGAAATGGCGTGGGGCATACAAAAAAAGCAGCTGAACAGGCTGCTGCTTATCAGGCCATCCGTAAAATCAAAAAATAAAGGTGACATATGTATTTAAAAAACATTGAGGTACACGGGTTCAAGTCTTTTGCCCAGAAGATTAATTTTGAATTTCATAATGGAATAACTGGTATCGTAGGTCCAAATGGAAGCGGAAAGAGTAATGTAGGCGATGCAGTACGCTGGGTTCTGGGCGAACAGAGCGCCAAGCAGCTCCGCGGCGGAAACATGCAGGATGTTATTTTTTCCGGTACAGAGCTCCGCAAACCATTGAGCTTTGCATCTGTTGCGATCACCCTGGACAACAGCGATCATAAGCTTCCGGTAGAGTTTAACGAAGTTACGGTTACCAGAAGACTTTATCGTTCCGGTGAAAGTGAATATTTGATCAATGGGAGCAGCTGCCGATTGAAGGATATCCAGGAAATGTTTTATGATACCGGTATCGGCAAGGAAGGTTATTCTATTATCGGACAGGGACAGATCGACAAGATCTTAAGCGGCAAACCGGAAGACAGACGAGAACTTTTTGATGAGGCGGCAGGAATCGTAAAATTTAAGCGCAGAAAAAATACAACCATCAAAAAACTGGATGAGGAACGTCAGAATCTGGTACGTGTAACGGATATCCTGACAGAACTTACCAGGCAGCTGGAACCGCTGGAAAAACAGTCTGAAACAGCAAAAATCTATCTTGCAAAAAGAGATGAACTCCGTGAACTGGATGTGAATCTTTTCCTGCTGGATTACGAGCATACCGGAAAGCTTCTGGAAGAGCTGGAAGAAAAGCTGGGAAATACGGAGTCAGAGCTTGAAGAAACAAAAGAGGCTTATGAGCAGACAAAGGTTGAGTATGAACGGCTGGAGCAGGAACTGGAGGAACTGAACAGCAGACTGGAGGAACTGAAAGAGCGGCAGCAGCAGAATGCCCTCACAAGGCAGCAGCATGAAGGGCAGATCCAGGTGCTGGAGGAACAGATCCTTGCAGGAAAGCAGAACAGTGACCATTACAGAAACCGCCTGGAAACTTTAGGAGAAGAACTGCAAAAAAGAACCTCTGACAAAGAAAAGTTTTCGGAAGAAAAGGAAGAACTCAGAGATAAGCTTGCCCGACAAAGGCAAAGACTGAAAGAGGAAACAGAGCATCTGGAAAATATACAGGCAGAAGCATCAGCCTGTGCAGCGGCAGTGGAAGATGGGAAAAATGAGATCATTGAGATTTTAAACAGCCGTGCTACCACAAAAGGTAAGGTTCAGCGTTTTGATGCGATGATGGAACAGCTGGATATCCGTAAGGCGGCTGTAAGCCAGAGAATCCTTCATCTGAAAACGGAAGAAGAGGAACTGGCATCAGAAAGAAAAAAAGCCCAGAGCCGATATGACAGTGTGACTCATTCCATTGATTCCATGAATGCAGAGTGCATTCGTCTCGACGGGGAGGTGCAGAAGCTTCAGGATAAGCTGAAGGAGCAGAGCCGTCAGATGGAAATCGGTCAGACGGCTTATCACAGAGAGGCCTCCAGGCTGGAGTCTCTGAAGAACATCACAGAAAGATATGATGGCTATGGAAACAGTATCCGTCGCGTGATGGAACAGAAAAGCCGTGAACCAGGAATCAAAGGTGTTGTTGCAGATATCATTCATGTGCAGAAAGACTATGAGGTTGCCATTGAGACTGCATTAGGCGGAAGCATTCAGAATATTGTTACAGACAATGAACAAACTGCCAAGAGGATGATAGGCTTTCTGAAAAAGAACCGTTTTGGACGGGCTACATTTTTACCTCTTTCCAACATAAGCGGAAGGGGAGGGATATCTCAGAGAGAAGTCCTTGGAGAGACCGGTGTGATCGGAACTGCAGATACACTGGTAAAAGCAGATCCGGAATATAACAGTCTGGTGCAGTATCTCCTGGGAAGAGTACTTGTAGTAGATCATATCGATCATGCTATTGCCATTGGTAAAAAATACAGGCACAGTCTTCGTATGGTGACCATTGAAGGAGAATCTTTAAGTCCCGGAGGCTCTATGACAGGTGGCGCTTTCAAAAACAACAGTAATCTTCTGGGCAGAAGAAGAGAGATAGAAGAGCTGGAAAACAGTGTGGGACTTTTGAAAAAGGATCTTCAGGAACTGCAGGTTTCTATCGGAGATAATAGGAGCAGAAGGAACGTTCTTCGTGATGCTATTGCAGACTTTCAGGAAAAACTCAGGCAGCAGTATGTGGATCAGAATACAGCCAGAATGAATCTGGAACAGACGGATGAAAAAATAGCCAATATCCAGAAAAGCTATCAGCAGATCGACCGGGAAAAAGAAGAACTCCGGAGACAGGCAGGAGAAATCCGTGCAGACCATTCTACTATTGCAAAAGAACTGGAAGAGTCCCAGAGAGACGAGAAAGAGCTGGAAACTTTTATCGAGACCAAACAGAAAGAACTGGAGGACTGGAGAGCAGACGAAGCTTCCAAAATGAAGGAGCTGGAGCAGATACGTCTGGATGAAGCAGGACTCTCCCAACAGGAACATTATCTTCAGGAAAATCTGATCCGTCTTTTAGGAGAAATGGAGGCTTTTCAGAGAGAAAGCCGTGAACTGGAAGAGAACCTGAAGTTAAGTATAGAGGAAACCAAAAGAAAGCAGGAAGGAATCCAGAACCTAAAGGATGCAGTAAATGCCTGCAGCAGTCTGGATCAGGAGCTTCAGCGTCAGAGAGATGAGAAACAGGCGCAGAAGGAAGAAAAAAATACAAGCCATAAGGCGTTTTTTGAAAAAAGAGATCAGCTTTCTGAGCGTACCTCTCTTTTGGATAAAGAATGTTTCCGTCTGAAAAGTCAGGCGGAAAAAGTAGAGGAGCAGAGAGAAACTCAGATTTCCTATATGTGGGAGGAATATGAGATCACTCCCAATAATGCGCTGTCCTATCAGAAAGAGGAACTAACAGACCGTCAGGAAATGAAAAAAGATATTTCCCGTATTAAGGATGAAATCCGGAAGCTTGGTTCTGTTAATGTAAATGCTATTGAGGATTACAAGGAACTTTTGGAACGTCATACCTTTTTGTCAGGTCAGTACGAGGATCTGGTACAGGCAGAAAAGACACTGGAAAGCATTATACAGGAACTGGATGAAGGGATGAGAAGACAGTTTGCAGAAAAATTCCATGACATCCAGAGAGAGTTTGATAAAGCGTTTAAAGAGCTTTTTGGAGGAGGAAAAGGTACACTTGAGCTTTCGGAAGATGAAGATATCCTGGAGGCAGGGATTAAGATCATATCACAGCCGCCAGGAAAGAAACTGCAGAATATGATGCAGCTTTCCGGCGGCGAAAAAGCTCTGACTGCTATTGCCCTGCTGTTTGCCATCCAGAATCTGAAGCCGTCTCCTTTCTGTCTTCTTGACGAGATTGAGGCAGCCCTGGATGATTCTAATGTAGGAAGATTTGCGTCCTATCTTCGGAAGTTGACGAAAAATACACAGTTTATTATAATTACACACAGACGCGGCACTATGAATGCTGCGGACAGACTTTATGGTATCACCATGCAGGAAAAAGGTGTTTCTACCCTGGTTTCTGTGGATCTTGTAGAAAATCAGTTGAGTAAATAAAGGAGGCTTGAGTATGGCTGAGGAAAAGAAAGGATTTTTTAAGAGGCTGGTAAGCGGCCTTGCAAAAACAAGAGACAATATCGTGGCGGGTTTCGACTCGATTTTCAGCGGATATTCCAGTATAGATGAGGATTTTTATGAGGAACTGGAAGAAATTCTGGTTATGGGGGATATTGGTATCAATGCTACTTCTGCCATACTGGAGAATCTGAAAAAACAGGTGGCTGAAAAACATATCAAAAATCCGGCAGAATGCAAGCAGCTGCTTATTGACAGCATTAAAGACCAGATGCGTGTGGACAGCACGGAATATGAATTTGAAAAGCGCAGATCAGTGGTCCTTGTGATCGGTGTGAACGGAGTTGGAAAGACGACTTCTGTAGGAAAGCTTGCTGGAAAACTGAAAGATGAAGGGAAAAAAGTAATCCTTGCAGCGGCAGATACTTTTCGTGCGGCAGCGGGAGAGCAGCTTGCACAGTGGGCTGACCGTGCAGGCGTAGAGATCATTGGAGGACAGTCCGGTGCGGATCCTGCATCTGTAGTATATGATGCGGTGGCGGCAGCTAAAGCAAGAAATGCAGATGTGCTTCTCTGTGATACTGCAGGGCGCCTTCATAATAAAAAAAATCTTATGGAGGAGCTTCGTAAGATCTACCGTATCCTGGAAAGAGAGTATCCGGAAGCGTATCTGGAAACTCTGGTGGTTCTTGACGGAACAACAGGGCAGAACGCTCTTTCTCAGGCAAAGCAGTTTGCAGAGGTTGCAAATGTATCAGGAATCATTCTGACAAAGCTTGACGGTACTGCAAAAGGCGGTATTGCAGTAGCAATCCAGTCTGAACTGGACATTCCGGTGAAATATATCGGGGTGGGAGAAAGTATCGACGACCTTCAGAAATTTGATGCAGATGCTTTTGTAAACGCATTGTTTGATATAGATGAAAAAGAAGCAGACTGATAAGAGACAGCGAGGAGGAGAAAATTATGCTTACACTGGAGAGCTTTGAAGAAGCGTCAGAAATTGTAAAGAAAGTCACACAGGAAACCAAATTGATCAAAAGCAGTTATTTTTCGGATCTTACAGGAAACAAGGTTTTTCTCAAACCGGAAAACATGCAGCGGACAGGCGCTTACAAAGTAAGAGGCGCTTATTATAAGATCAGTACACTTTCTGAAGAGGAGAGACAGAAGGGACTGATCACAGCTTCGGCTGGAAACCATGCTCAGGGAGTGGCTTATGCTGCACATAAGTTTGGTGTGAAGGCTGTGATCGTTATGCCTACCACAACGCCTTTGATCAAAGTGGAAAGAACAAAAAGCTACGGGGCAGAAGTGATCCTGAAGGGTGATGTTTATGATGAAGCCTGCGCTTATGCTCTGGAATTAGCTGAGCAGGAAGGATATACGTTTATCCATCCCTTTGACGACCCGGCGGTAGCTACAGGACAGGGAACCATTGCCATGGAGATCGTACAGGAACTTCCTCTTGTGGATTATATTCTGGTGCCTGTTGGAGGAGGCGGACTGGCGACTGGTGTGTCTACTCTTGCAAAGCTTCTGAATCCTCATATTAAAGTGATCGGTGTGGAACCGGCAGGGGCAGCATGCATGAAGGCTTCTCTGGAAAAAGGCCAGGTTGTGACTCTTCCTCATGTAAACACCATTGCAGACGGTACTGCAGTTCAGACTCCGGGTGAGCATATTTTCCCGTACCTTCAGGAAAACCTGGACGGCATTATCACCATTGAAGATGATGAACTGATCATGGCATTCCTGGATATGGTGGAAAATCACAAAATGATCGTTGAGAATTCAGGACTTTTGACAGTGGCAGCTCTTCGCCATCTTGATTTTACCGGTAAAAAAGTTGTTTCCATTTTAAGCGGAGGAAACATGGATGTGATTACCATGTCTTCTGTGGTGCAGCATGGTCTGATCCAGAGGGACCGTATATTTACAGTATCTGTCCTGATACCGGATAAAGCCGGAGAGCTTGTGCGCGTAGCGACCATCATTGCGCAGAATCAGGGCAACGTGATCAAACTGGATCATAACCAGTTTGTTACCACAAACCGTAATGCTGCTGTGGAACTGAAAGTAACCATGGAAGCATTTGGAACAGAACATAAAAACCAGATTGTAAAAGCTCTGGAGGACGCAGGCTGTAAGCCAAGAGTGATTCGGGCAAGTCTTTAAAAAACAATAAAAAACCGCGGATATGATCTACTTATTAAGTAAAGCATATCTGCGGTTTTGTTGTTTTGGGCTTATTTAACCTCGATCAATTCGTATTCATCTGTTCCAAGGCCAAGCTTTTTGGCATGTGCAATGCAGGATGTCCAGTCTGTGGTAGGGAACATGGCTCCAAAGTGATCATGTCCTTCATGATCTGCTTCTGCAAGGTAGGTGTTGGAGATCACAGGCTGTTTGTTTACGGCATCTGCACAGGCAATATCCAGAGCTACCGGGTCAAAAGAAGCAAAAAATCCTACATCCGGAACAATGGCTGCATCATTTTCTGCATGACAGTCACAATAAGGGGATACATCGATCACAAGGTTGATGTAAAATGCCGGACGTCCGTCAACAACAGCCTTTGTGTATTCTGCGATCTTGCAGTTCAGGATATCGTTGGATTCATCAGAAGCAGCAAGAACTGCATCCTTAGGACAGACACCGATACATCTTCCGCATCCCACACATTTGTCATGGTCAATGGAAGCTTTGTTGTCTGTGAACTGTGGAGCATCGTGAGCACAGATCTTTTCGCAGCGGTGGCATCCGATGCAGAGATCCTGATCTACATGAGGCTTGCCGGCACTGTGCATTTCCATTTTGCCTGCACGGGAGCCGCAGCCCATTCCGATATTTTTCAGTGTGCCGCCAAAACCGGTGGCTTCATGACCTTTAAAATGGGAAAGTGCGATAAAGACATCGGCATCCATGATCGCACGGCCGATTTTTGCCTCTTTTACATATTCTGCACCTTCTACAGGAACATAAACCTCATCTGTTCCTTTCAGGCCGTCTGCGATCAGAACGTGGCAGCCTGTTGAAAATGGTGAAAAGCCGTTGGTATAAGCGCTGTCCAGATGATCCAGTGCATTTTTCCGTCCGCCGACATAAAGAGTATTGCAGTCTGTAAGGAAAGGTTTTCCGCCTAGTTCCTTTACTACATCAGCTACAGCCTTTGCGTAATTGGGACGAAGAAATGCCAGATTTCCCGGTTCGCCGAAATGGATTTTGATAGCAGTATATTTGCCGTCAAAATCGATTGTTTCGATACCGGCTTTCCGGATCAGTTTTTTTAATTTGTCCAGAAGGTTGTTGTTAAATCCGGTTCTCATATTTGTGTAATAAACTTTTGATTTTTCCATATGTTGCCCAGACCTCCTTAATATGTCTTTATAATTAGAATACAGCATATGGAATTGATTGGCAAGAAAATTCCGTCATCCTGTATGGGAACGGCAGTTTTTTTCAATATATTAACGCTTGCACAGCTTAAAACTCTGGGGTATATTGATAAAGTAAATGGATGAACAGTATGAAATATCATTGGAGGATGAGATCAAGATGCTGGAAGAATATAATAAAGCATATAAACTTGGAAAGAAAGACTACCAGGCGCGGTTAGTGAAAGGAGAAACTCCGACTCTGAAGGTCCTTGATGAGATCCTTCCTGCCAGAGGCGCCTATTCAGAACGCTCTTTGGGACTGGTACAGATTCCCATCGATCAGATTGTTGGAACGAAAACAGAAGGAAGGAGCAATGCATTTGCCGGTAATTTTATGCCTATTCTTCGGGAAAATACAGAATTTGCCTATAAATGGTCCTGTCTTGCAAAGAGCCATGTTAATGAGGGAATCCGTGATCCGATCAAGGCATATGAATATATGAATCAGTTTTATGTGGAAGAAGGGAACAAGCGGGTCAGTGTATTGAAATATTATGACGCCGTATCTGTCCCTGGCTTTGTGACCCGTATTCTTCCCCCAAAAAC
>NZ_CABVDF010000061.1:0-13436 GCF_902497045.1 uncultured Blautia sp.
ATAGTGTTATCTAAGAAAGGATGAACACTATGAGAAAAACATATCTTCCTCTGTCAGATGAAGACAGAGATTACCTTAAAGCATTATCCAAAAAGAGAACCATTCAGGCACAAGTTGTGGACCGTGCCAGAATCCTTTTATATAAAGCCGATGGAATGACATTCCAGCAAATTGCTGATAAACTTGCCATTAGTACTGCAACGGTACGCCTTTGTATTTCGAAGTTTCAGAAAGGCGGTTTAGATGCTGCACTGTTTGATGTTCAGCGTCCTGGACGTCCATCGGAAATCACTGATGATGCAAAAGCATGGATGATTCATATTGCGTGTCAGAGACCGACAGAACTCGGTTATGCACAGGAATTGTGGACGTTGACCTCTCTCCACAAATACATTCAGAAACATGCAGAAGAAGCGGGATATCCAAGGCTTTCAACCGTTACCAAACCGTATATCCAGAAATTTCTTAAGGAACAGGATATGAAACCCTTTAAAATCAAATATTACTGTGAAAAACGGGATCCTGATTTTGAATCAAAAATGCATGAGGTTCTGTTGGTTTATAAGCAGATTGAAATGCAGTTTGATGAAAATGGTGATCTCATTGTTCCAGACGATTATAAACTGACGATTACGGTATCGTATGATGAGAAGCCGGGCATTCAGGCAATCTCCAATACGGCACCGGATTTACGCCCGACATCAGAACATGGGGAAGTATATCGTGATGCAGAATACAAACGTCTGGGAACGCTCTCTTTACTGGCTGGCATTGATTTACTCACTGGAGAAGCAATTCCGTTAGTAAGTGAGACCCATAAGAGTTCTGATTTTATTGAGTTTTTAAAGATACTGGACAAAAAATATCCATCACAGGATACCATTCGGATCATCCTGAATAATCATTCTGCACATACTTCCAAAGAAACACGGCGCTTTCTGGATACTATGCCAAAGGGACGTTTTAAATTTGTGTTTACACCAAAACATGGCTCATGGTTAAACATGATTGAAAGCTTCTTCAGCAAGATGACCAGACAGATGCTTCGAGGAATTCGTGTCAATACCAAACAGGAGTTGGAAGAACGAATTTACAAGTACTTTGACGAAGTGAACCGTGAACCCGTGGTTTATCACTGGAAGTATAAAATGGATGAAATCAGTGAAGAGGAAGCAGTATCAATTTAATATAGCAATTATTTAATATTCGTTATACTAGCTTTACGAAAACAGAATAGCAGAAAAAGGCAATGGCAGTGATGGCATTTCAGACATTATGAATTGGAGAAATGTTTATGACTGCTATTTTTATGCTTTTCAGCAGAAATGGAAAGTGATTCAGAAAAAGAAAGACAGAAATAACAGGAAAATATAACAGAAAAGCGTTGGCAGATGGGTGGATTGAACAAGCAAGGCGAAGAAAAGAGATAGAGTGCTGGATACGGCATATGATTGTCCGATACTTCGTATCGGAGTGATGCATGAACAGCCTGTTTCAGAAAGAGAAAATCTATCGAAATGGGAGCTTTTCTATTTCTTCCACAGTCTGTCCCTGCACCACAAAACCACCGTCATCTCCATTTTGATCTGATAACGTAGGGTGGAAAATATGGCTTGGTGGGTGTCGGTTCAGTGGTGGGGAGATGACAGGCAAGTTTCGCAAAGTGGCAAGCCACTCTGCACCGGAGCCAGCCTTTGGGCTGTTCCTAAACTTGCCAGAGGGCACGTCTCCGCTCTGCTCCGGTCCGCACAGAGCTAACGTCCACTGGACGTTATGTGCCCCCTTGGAACCCCGGCACGTCAATAGCGTAAATATCCCTGCGAAATGTCCACCGGATATTCCTACGGAACACTTACTGATTGACGAGGACTTGTCTCCGCTGCCGTTCCGGTCGGTGCAGGGTGCATGACGTCCACTGGACGTCATGCACCCTGCACCTGTATAAGAGAGCGTTGCACTCTCTTATAAATCTCCTGCCAATATGCACCAGAACGCTGTGTCTGTTAATAAAGAATGAAAAATCAGGCAAAGAAAGGAGACAGAAGTCTATGAGAAAACGAAATTATACAGTAACCATACGGATGAATAAAGAGGAATACAATCTGCTTCAGAGTAAGGTTAAGGAATCCGGAAGAACACAGCAGGAAGTTGTAATAAAAGCAATCGCAGATTTGAAGATAGCTTCTACAGAGGAAGTGGAAGAACTGAAAAGATTGAACCAGCTGTTTGCAGATATTCTCAGTCAGCTTCGTGGAGCTACTACAAATATTAATCAGATTGCAAGAAAGCTGCATACAGATGGAGAAACATTGTATGTTTACTTGTCAGAATACCAGTCTGGAAAACGAATTTCTCATAAGAAGGTTTTGGAACTTTCCTATCAGAATATGAAATCTGCAAAAAATGGATTGATTGTCATCACACCGGATTTTGATAATTTTACTACAAAGCTTATTGCAGCAGATGAATATTCAAAATATATGACAGAAACGCCAATCTTGGAAGGTGTTGCAAACAGAGAATATTATGGCAGATCTGCAACATCTATAGAGAATAAAAGCACGATAGAGTACGGAACAGAGCAAGGATTGGCAGCACTGATCTATGGCGAACAAGGAGTGAGCTCGTTGCCGATACAGGATATTAGAGGTGAGTATATAGATACAGATAATGAGTATATGTATTATTATTCGGTTGAGTTCATAAAATAAGAATAGAATAGAAAAGAGAGAAGAGGATGCCACGAAATCATTGACCTGATGATTCCGTGGTATCCTCTTTATGGATTTCAGAGTTTGTTTCTCAGCTTTCGGTATTCTCTCGGTGAATATCCTTTCAGCTTGTGGAAAAGCCGACTGAAATACAGCTGGTTATCATATCCGACGATTTTAGAGATTTCATTGATGGAATAGGTTGTTGTTTCAAGTAACATCTGAGCATTGTTGATTCGGATTCCAACGATGAATTGCATTGGTGTGGAACCGGTGTATTTTTTGAAATTCCGGATAAACCAGCTGACACTCATTCCTCGTGAGGCAGCATAATCATCTATGCTAATATTCTGGTTATAATTTTCACTGAAAAAGGTAACGGCGTTATCCATCTCGTGATCCAGATATTCATTTTTTAAGATATGTTCCCTGGTCAGTTCCCGATGAAAGATGATAAGAAGATGACGGAGCAGAAGGACAAGCATTTCTTCATAATTATCCTGGCAACGCTGAAGCTCGATGATAATGCGCTTGAAAATCTGTTCGTATTCCATAGAGGTT
Source organism: uncultured Blautia sp. (assembly GCF_902497045.1). Taxonomy (NCBI): domain Bacteria; kingdom Bacillati; phylum Bacillota; class Clostridia; order Lachnospirales; family Lachnospiraceae; genus Blautia; species uncultured Blautia sp. The sequence goes on from NZ_CABVDF010000061.1 coordinate 3,273, forward strand.
CCGACCTGAAATACACGCTCTTTATCCGGGAATCCATATTGCCGTAGGATATTTTTTACATTGCTGCCTGTAAAATGAATCCAGTATACTTCGGTCTTATCTTTCCCATAATATTCATATTTCTGAAGTTCCTTCGGTCTGTACAGTACAATATTACCGGCGGGGACAATCGTTTCGTTATCCACATTGTCAAAATGAAAATGCCCACAACCAGCAGTGATATAGATAATCTGATAATCCAGGCGTCCCCTTGGACGGTAGGTTGGTAACTTTGGATGGCTGGAAAGGCGGTAAGTACCGCAGCTTCCTACAACCAGTGGGCGACTTTTGTCTTTGAAATCCATATGGGAGTGGTTTAAATAATCGGTATTCATATACATATGGCAGAACCTCTTTTCTTTTTTCTTGTTATTGTATCATTTAGTGCATATTTTGTCTAATCCAATTCATAGACATATTTTGCAGATTAGGATAAGCTATATATAGCAAAACAAAGAAACGTAAACATAAAAGTAAAGAACAAGGTTTGCTGTGGGAAAACAAAGTGCAAAAAAATGTATATGTATTAAAGGAGAGTTATTTATGATTGTACCACGTTATTATGAGGATTTAAGCGTACTGCATGAAAATACAATGCCAGCCAGAGCCTATTATATTCCGGCATCCAAAAGAATGGATAACCTGGTGGAGCACAGGGAAGAGTCAGACCGAATGCAGTTATTGAACGGAACTTGGAAGTTCCAGTATTTTAACAGCATCTATGATGTTCAGGACCCTTTCTTTGAGAAAGATTATGATACAGAAAATTTTGATGAGATTCAGGTTCCGAGTGTATGGCAGATGGCAGGATATGACACACATCAGTATACAAACATCCGGTATCCGTTCCCATTCGATCCACCGTACGTACCGCAGGATATTCCATGTGGAGCATATGCACATACCTTTGTTTATCACAAAGATGAAAATGCACCAAAAGCCTTCTTGAACTTTGAAGGCGTAGATAGTTGCTTTTATGTATGGATCAATGGCTCTTATGTAGGATACAGCCAGGTTTCCCATATGACCAGTGAGTTTGATATTACGGATCTCCTTCAGGACGGAGAAAACAGCATAGCAGTTCTGGTCATGAAGTGGTGTGATGGTTCGTATCTGGAAGATCAGGATAAATTCCGTATGAGTGGTATTTTCCGGGATGTGTATATTCTGAAACGTCCGGAGCAGGCAATCAGCGATTATCATATAAAAACCAAGATTGAGGATATGCTTGCAAAGATAGAGCTTGATGTGAAATTCTACTCTCCAGCAAATGTAAAAATTTCGATTGAAGATAAAAATGGAGCAGTTGTCGCAGTAGGAAGTATTGCCGAAGAAGGAACAGCGGTGTTAGAGATTGCAAATCCGGAGCTTTGGAATACAGAAAATCTATATCTGTATCAACTGATTCTTGAGACGGAAAATGAGGTAATTGTAGATCATATCGCATTACGAAAGATAGAAATTAAAGATCAGGTTATATATTTAAATGGGCAGAAGATTAAATTCCGTGGTGTCAATCGTCATGATTCCGATCCAGTTACTGGATTTACAATTAGTGTGGAACAGATCACAACCGATCTTACGTTAATGAAACAGCATAATTTTAATGCAATCCGTTCCAGCCATTATCCGAATGCACCATTCTTCTATGAAATGTGTGATAAATATGGATTTATGGTGATAGATGAAGCGGATATTGAGGCACATGGTCCATTCATGCTTTACCGAGAGGAAGACACAGACTATAACCGGTTCAAACGATGGAATGAAAAGATTGCAGATGATCCGGCATGGGAAGCAGCCATTGTTGACCGTGTGAAACTCATGGTAGAACGTGATAAAAACCGTTTTTGTATTGTCATGTGGTCTATGGGAAATGAAAGTGCTTATGGCTGCAACTTTGAAAAAGCACTTGCTTGGACAAAGAAATTTGATCCGGATCGTATCACACAGTATGAGAGTGCAAGATATCGTAATTATGATGAAACATATGATTACAGCAACTTGGATGTGTATAGTCGTATGTACCCGGCACTTTCCGAGATTCAGGAATATCTGGACAAGGACGGAAGCAAACCATTCCTTCTGGTAGAGTACTGCCACAGCATGGGAAATGGGCCTGGCGATTTTGAAGATTATTTCCAGCTGATTCAGGACAACGATAAAATGTGTGGTGGTTTTGTTTGGGAGTGGTGTGATCATGCGATTGCTCATGGCACTGCTGAGAATGGAAAGAAAATCTATGCCTACGGAGGAGATCATGGAGAAGAAATTCATGATGGCAATTTCTGCATGGATGGGTTAGTATATCCGGACAGAACTGTACACACAGGACTTTTGGAATACAAGAATGTTTATCGCCCGGCAAGGGTTGTTTCCTATGATAAAGAAAGTGGGGAACTGGTTCTTCATAACTATATGGATTTTGATGATCTGAAGGATTATGTAAAAATCAGCTATGAACTGACACAGGATGGACTCGTGATCAGTAAAGGAAAACTCGCAGAAGTTTCTGTGGCACCACATAGTGAAGGAAAAATAAGTCTGAATATCAATGTTCCAGAGAATGGAAAATGTTATCTGAAACTTATTTACCAGTTGAAAAAAGAAATGCCACTGTTGGAGAAAGACCACATTCTGGGATTTGATGAAATCGAGGTAAGTCAGAAAGACGCAAAATGCCAGCTGGCAGAGAAGTGGCTGGAAAAAACATCAGCAGATTCTGAATTACAGGTAAATGAAAATGATACACAGATTCACATTAAAGGTCGTGAATTTGCTTATACAATAGATCGACGTACTGCACTCTTCACGGAGATGAAATTCGCAGGACGGGAATATCTGAACCATCCGATGGAGTTAAATATCTGGAGAGCCCCAACAGATAACGATATGTACATCAAATCTGAATGGAGGAAAGCCCACTATGATAAGGCTTATACAAGAGCCTATACGACAGAGGTTGTGCAGGGAAAACATGGTGTGAAGATTACAAGTCATGCTTCCGTTGTGGCAGAGACAGTGCAGAAGATTCTTGATGTGACGATTACATGGACAATAGATGCGGCAGGAAAAATAGACGCAGATATTGAGGCCACAAAAGATGGAGAGTTCCCGGATCTTCCGAGATTTGGTGTGAGAATGTTCTTGGATAAGAAACTTGCAGATGTCAGATACTTTGGGATGGGACCGCAGGAAAGCTATCGTGATAAGCATCAGGCAGCAAGCCACGGTTTGTACCGGGCAAATATAGGGGATTTGCATGAAGATTATATCCGTCCACAGGAGAATGGAAGCCATTATGATTGCGAATATGTAGAACTTAACAATAGTCGATATGGAATTGTGGCATCCGCAGAAAAGGCATTTTCCTTCAATGCTTCTTATTATACACAGGAAGAACTTGAGAAGAAAACGCATAATTATGAATTGACAGAATCAGACAGCGTAGTATTTTGTGTTGACTATGCATTAAATGGAATAGGTTCTAACAGTTGTGGTCCAGTTGTATTGGATCAGTATCGATTTAATGATGTATTATTCCGGTTCCAGTTTACTCTGGTTCCGTATGTAAAGGGATAATAAGGTTTTAGGTAACCCGTTAACAAGGAAGGAGAGTCTGATTGTTTTGTAAAGTCCGGATATACAGAACAATCAGACAAAAACAAAGCGAAAAAATTTAGAATTAGGCATCATACTGTTAGGCATCTTGAGATTCTAAGTGCGATGAATATGAGGAGCAAAAGAATTCTATGGAAGAAAAAAAGTATTTAAAATGGTATAACAAAATAGGATATGGTTCGGGTGATATCGCAGGTAATGTAGTTTATGCGTTCCTGACATCTTTTATGATGGTCTATCTGACAGACTCAGTAGGACTTGCTGCTGGTGTCGTAGGTACCCTGATTGCCGTATCAAAATTATTTGATGGTTTTACGGATATATTCTTTGGATCTATGATCGATAAGACACACAGCAAGATGGGAAAAGCAAAGCCATGGATGTTGTATGGTTATATTGGATGTGCCATTACATTAGTCTGCTGTTTTGCAGTACCAGTCAGCTGGGGAACAACTGCTAAATATGCATGGTTCTTTATCTCTTATACACTGTTAAATGGTGTATTTTATACCGCAAATAATATTGCATACTCAGTACTTACATCACTCATCACAAAGAACAGCAAAGAACGTGTACAGATGGGATCTTACCGTTTCATCTTTGCATTTTCGACAAGCCTTCTGATTCAGGCAATTACAGTCGGATTTGTCGATAAGTGTGGTGGAGACGCAGCTGCATGGAGAACTGTAGCCATTATTTATGCAATCATTGGTCTTATTGTAAATACGATTTCTGCTCTTTCTGTTAAGGAGCTTCCAGAAGAGGAACTTAACGAAGGAGAAGTAAAAAATGAAGATGAGAAGTACGGAATGGTACAGGCATTTAAGCTTCTTATCAAAAACAAATATTATATGATGATCTGTGGAACTTACATTTTACAGCAGTTATACAGTGCCATGATTGGAGCCGGTATTTATTATATGACATGGGTACTGAAGAATAAGAATCTGTTCGGACAGTTTGCGTGGGCAGTTAATATTCCTCTGATCATTGCCTTGATTTTCACACCAACCTTAGTTGGTAAGTGGAAAGGCATGTACAAACTGAACTTAAGAGGTTATATCTTAGCAGTTGTCGGTAGAGCACTTGTTGTCGTTGCCGGATATATGGGTAGTGTTCCGCTTATGATGGCATTTACAGCTCTTGCAGCATTAGGACAGGGACCTTGGCAGGGAGATATGAATGCAGTTATCGCATCCTGCTCTGAATACACTTATCTTACACAGGGAAAGAGAATTGATGGTACGATGTATTCTTGCACTTCTCTTGGTGTAAAAATCGGTGGAGGTATTGGAACTGCTGTTGTCGGTTGGATGCTTGAATTCAGCGGTTATGTTGGAACGAATGCAACACAGCCACAGTCTGCACTTAATATGATGCAGTTTATGTATCTGTGGCTTCCATTGATCTTTGATGTGTTGATCATGTTTGTGCTTTCAAGAATGAATGTAGAAGGTGCAAATAAGAAACTGAAAGCAGAAAAAGGAATTACTGCAGACGAAGTAACAGATGCATCAGACATGGATTAGAATTTGACAGGAAAAAGCGTTGTCTGATCGGTGTTCGATAGACAATGCTTTTTCCATATTACAAAACAATATAGGGGTGGTATTTTGAAAATAGAAGAAGCAATCAAATTATTGAATGTAAATTCTTTTGATAACAAATTAACAGAATTGTACGTTGATTCGAATCGAATCCCACAGGAAAAAGAACGGTATTTGAAAGCAATCGACAGCTACAGGGCATATTTTGGTGAAGGCGAGATAGAAATATTCAGTGCACCGGGCAGAAGTGAGATAGGCGGAAACCATACGGATCACCAGCATGGGGAAGTGCTGGCGGCGTCCATTAACAATGATGCAATCGCAGTTGTAAAAAAACTGGAAGAACCATTCGTGAAAGTGATGTCGGATGGTTACAGTAACCTGATTACGATTCGGCTAGATGACCTAGAGAAAAAGATTGAAGAAGAAGGAAGCACGAATGCTCTGATTCGTGGTGTGCTTGCCAAGATGAAAATGAATGGTCATCTGATCGGAGGATTTCAGGCATATGTGACCAGTGAAGTGCTGATTGGTGCAGGTCTTTCCTCCTCAGCTGCTTTTGAAACACTGATCGGGACGATTCTATCCTATATGTACAATGATGGTGAAGTTACTCCGATTGAAATTGCTAAGATTGGTCAGTATGCAGAAAATATATATTTCGGGAAACCATGCGGCTTAATGGACCAGATGGCGTGTTCAGTAGGAAGTCTGGTGCATATTGACTTTGCGGATCCGGAAAATCCGATTGTGGAACAGGTTGACTTTGATATGAACGCTTATGGGTATAGCTTATGTATTACAGACACAAAAGGGTCACATGCAGACCTGACGCCGGATTATGCGGCAATACCACAGGAAATGAAACAGGCTGCTAAGTGCTTTGGAAAAGAGTTCCTTGGCGAAGTGCCAAAAGAAGAGATTTTGAACCATATTACTTTGATACGTGAGCTGGCAGGAGATCGTGCAGCACTTCGGGCATTGCATTTTGTATGTGAAAATGAACGTGTCAAAAAGGAAGTAGATGCATTAAGAAAGGATAATTTTCCAAAATTCCTGGCGAATGTGAAAGAATCCGGAGATTCTTCTTTTAAATATCTTCAGAACGTCTATACTTGCCATGATGTACAACATCAGAACGTGTCTATTGCATTGGCACTGAGTGATGTGATATTCGGAGAAAAAGGTGTATGTAGAGTTCATGGAGGAGGATTTGCAGGAACCATACAGGCATTTGTTCCAAATTATTTAGTTCCGGATTACCAGAAGGAGATGGATACAATCTTTGGAAAAGGTTCCTGTGAAGTATTAAAGATCCGTAAGTATGGTGGCATAAAAGTATTATAATCACGAAAACAAAGAAAAGGAGAAATGATCTATGAGTAGCATTTTAGTATTAGGTGGAGCTGGTTACATTGGTTCTCATACTGTGTATGAGCTGATCGAGGCAGGGGAAAATGTAGTAGTAGTAGATAACCTGGAAACAGGATTTCGTAAGGCTGTGCACCCGGATGCAAAATTTTATCAGGGAGATATCCGGGACAGGGCATTTATTGATTCTGTATTTGAAAAAGAAGATATTGATGGAGTGATTCACTTTGCTGCCAATTCGCAGGTCGGTGAGAGTATGGTAAATCCGCTCAAATATTACAATAACAACCTGTGCGGAACAGAAGTATTGCTGGAAAGTATGGTTGCACATGGCATCAACAAGATTGTATTTTCATCAACAGCAGCCACATACGGAGAACCGGAACGGATTCCGATTCTTGAAACAGACCGCACGGTTCCAACAAACTGTTATGGAGAAACAAAACTTTCCATGGAAAAGATGTTTAAATGGACAGCGAATGCCCATGATTTACGTTTTGTATCCTTACGTTATTTTAATGCATGTGGAGCACATCCAAATGGAAAGATTGGGGAAGCTCACAATCCGGAAACACACCTAATTCCACTGATCTTACAGGTGCCGAATGGAAAAAGAGAGTATATTTCTATCTTTGGAAATGACTATGAGACAAAAGATGGCACATGCGTAAGGGATTACATCCATGTAAATGATCTTGCACAGGCTCATATCCTTGCCATGGAATATTTAAGGAAAGGGAATGACAGTAATATTTTCAACTTGGGAAATGGCGTTGGATTTACAGTTAAAGAAGTGGTAGAAACAGCCAGAAAAGTAACTGGACATCCAATTCCGGCAAAAGAAGAACCTAGGAGAGCGGGAGATCCGTCAACGCTGATTGCATCCAGTGAAAAAGCAAAAGATATTCTTGGATGGAAACCAAAATTTGATGATCTGGAGACGATTATTACAACAGCATGGAATTGGCATAAAAATCATCCAAATGGTTATGAAGCATAGTAGGAGGGGAGAAAGATAAAATGATTGATCAGCTGATTTCAGAACTGGTAGCATATGGACTGCAAAACGGACTGATAGAGGATGCGGATAAAGTGTATGTGACAAATGGTTTATTGGAACTGTTTCAAAAACAGGATTATCAGGAGCCGAACGCATCTGTAGAGCCGAGAGATTTACACTTTATTTTAGAGGATATGCTTGCATTTGCACTGTCAGAGGGAATCTTAGAGGATGATACAGTGACGATGAAGGATCTTTTCGATACAAAAATCATGGGGATTCTGACACCGGCTCCGTCTGTGGTAAGAAAAGCTTTTGAAGAAAAATATCAGGTATCTCCAAAGACTGCAACCGACTTTTATTATCATTTCAGCCAGGCAACAAACTATATCCGCACAGACCGGATTATAAAGGATGAAAAGTGGACAACGGATACAGAATTTGGTCAGATGGATATCACGATTAACCTGTCAAAACCGGAAAAAGATCCACGGGATATTGCAAAAGCTGCTGCAGCAAAGAAATCTGGATATCCGGCGTGTCTGCTCTGCAGGGAAAACGAAGGGTATGCAGGTCATTTTTCACATCCGGCAAGACAGAACCATAGGATCATACCAATCACTCTATGTGGGGAGCAGTATTATTTACAGTATTCACCATATGTATATTACAATGAACATTGCATTATTTTTAATGAGAAGCATATTCCGATGGCGATTAACCGGATGACGTTTGATAAGCTGCTTGATTTTGTTAAACAGTTTCCTCATTATACGGCAGGTTCCAATGCGGATCTTCCGATTGTAGGAGGTTCTATTTTAAGTCATGATCATTTTCAGGGTGGCGGGTATGTGTTTGCCATGGCAAAAGCACCTTATGAACTGGAATTTGAATTAGAAGGATATCCAGATGTACACGCAGGAATTGTAAAGTGGCCGATGTCAGTGATCCGTCTGCAGGGGAGAACAACGGAGAGTATTGTAGAGGTTGCAGATCATATCCTTACAAAATGGCGTGTCTATTCAGATCCGGAAGCTGATATTTTCAGTGAGACAAATGGTATGCCACACAATACAATTACGCCGATTGCAAGAATACGTGGAAATCTGTATGAACTGGATCTGGTTTTGCGTAATAATATCACAACCGCTGATTGTCCGCTCGGACTTTTTCATCCACATGCAGAGTACCATCATATTAAAAAAGAAAATATTGGATTGATCGAAGTTATGGGACTGGCTGTATTACCTGCCAGACTGAAAAAAGAAATGGCAGAATTGGAACAGGCAATTCTCAATCATGAGGACCTGAGACAGAATGAAACAATGGCTGCTCATGCTGACTGGGCAGAGGAATGGCTGTCAAAATACGAGATTACAGACAGCAACATTCATTCTATTGTACAGAAAGAAATTGGAATTGTATTTACGAAAGTTCTTGAGGATGCAGGAGTTTATAAGAGAACAGAGGAAGGGAAAGCTGCATTCAAAAGATTTGTTAAAAGTTTATAAAAAAGGACCACTTCATTTTTGTGAAATGGTCTTAAGAAAAAATGTTCAGTTTTCACAAAATAGTCCTTTTAGTATTTATACATGGTATGGATGCTCAAAATATTCAGCGTAGAATACTAAAAGGTTGTTCAGATATTTTTTAAGATTGCTCATTTGCGATTCCTCCTTTCCTTGTTTACAAGTTGATTATAGGATAGATGAAAAAGGATTGCTTGCCAAATCGAAAGAAGATATAGACAAATGTTGCAAAGGGGAGTATTTCATGCAGTTAAAATATGTTGATACAAAAGAGGAGATCATAGCGGTAAATAAAAAGTCAAAACATATTGAGCCACATCTTCATAATGCACTGGAAATTGTTTGCATAACGAGTGGGACATTAGAGCTTGGTGTCGGGCAGGAACTTTACCATATGAAAAAAGGAGATATAGGATTTGTATTTCCAGATATTATTCATCACTATCAGGTATTGACACCCGGTGTAAATAAAGCGACTTATCTGATTGCATCGCCATTTACGATTGGTAAATTTGCAGAGATTATGCAAACCATGGCACCTGAATATCCGGTTATAAAAGCTGAAAAGGTTGAACCGGAGGTGTACAGGGTTATCAATGCGATTTTGGAAACGAAACAGTTTGATATCATTGTTGCACAGGCGTATCTTCAAATTGTGTTAGCACGTTGCGTAGGGAAACTGAATCTGGTAGAAAAGAGTCATGTGGGGAGCAAAGATCTTATCTATCAGACGGTTTCCTATATATCAGCAAATTTCAAGAAAAAGTTATCATTGGAAGAAATGGCAAAAGATCTGGGTGTTAGTAAATATGTCTTATCCAGACTCTTTTCCAAAACCTTCCACAGAAATTTCAACCAGTATCTTAATGATGCAAGACTTAACTATGCATGTCATCGCTTGGAAAATACGAGCGATTCTATTACAAATATTTGCCTGGACAGTGGATTTGAAAGTCAGAGGACATTTAACCGGGTATTTAAGGAAAGATATAAAATATCGCCGAGTGACTATCGGAGTACATGTCTGAAAGATATGTTGTCATAACATATAGATTAA
>NZ_CABVDF010000062.1:0-13284 GCF_902497045.1 uncultured Blautia sp.
CCATATCGGAATCTTTATTCAAACAGATGATTGGAGATATTACTATTATGAGAAATCCATGGCCAACTTTCAGCATTGCGGCTCTCTCCGGAGCTGCGTGCCTGATTTATGATCACTTTTTTTCTTACGAGACTATGTGGATTGCTGTTGTAGTGTTCCTTGCACTGCTGGCTCTATGCTTTTTCGCATATTGCAAATATGAACGCTGGCTGACAAAGAAACTAAACCCCTATGTGGTGGCGTATCAAAGCGATCACAATCTTGAGAAATTGAAACAGGGATTGGATCGCTGGCGTCCCTGGGCATTCAGCAAAAATTCCAAAAATATCATTACAGCGAACTGGTTCTCCGCTCTGCTGGAGCAAAAGCGCTGGACAGAGGCAGAAGAAACTTTGGAGCAATTTTGGCATCGAACCAAACACACACAGGATCAAATTGGGTATCACCTGCTTCGGGGAGATTATGCAAGGGCAATCGGGGACACCGAGTTAGAAGAACAGGAACGACTTCTAAGTGAACAGCTAAAAAACCAGCTTGTAAATAAAAAAGGTGAATCGAGAGTACCTGCAAATGCCAAAGAGAGTAAATATGCTTTCTTTTGCTGGCTCTCTTTCAGCTTTGGTCTGGCACTGTTCGGAATCATCAGCAATATAGCCGCCGGGGATTCAATCCTCGGATCATTTGGAGCTGGACTTTTTATTTTGAGCCTGTTTTCGTTCCCGGTCTGCCTGATCTGGCTGATTCTCTGGTTGATCCGGCGCAGAAAGGAGGCTGTTAAATGACTTATATCCTGCCGGTACTCTATGTAATTGTGTCTTATACCTTCTTCCTTTTGGCAGTCTGTTTTGGCAATGCGATCACATTGCAGATATTATCCATCCTTCTGCCCTTTATCATGGGGATCGTCAATTTGATTGTTGTGCTGACTGTAGGAAGAAAGTGGTCGAGAAAAACATTGCTGAACTGCACTTTGATCATCAAGTATGGACTGATCCCGTTCTACCTGATCGGAGGGAGTATCACCGTATATGTAACGGTGATGGTATTCTTCCCGTTGCCGCTGATGGCGTTGTTTGGACTGGTAACCATTGTTTTTTTGATTTTAGGATACGGGATTCTATTAGGGGCAGCTCCCTATGCTATCGCTTATCTGATAAAGTCATGCAAAGACGGCGTACATCCGAAATGGTTGGCGATTTTAGCTGGAATCTGCCAGTTCTTCTTTTCCTTTGATGTACTTGCAATGATGGTTCTGACATTGAAGGAGCGGAACAGGGTCAAAACGACAATTGCCGTTTTCTGTGCAATGTGCCTTGCACTCCTGCTGATTGTACTCTATGTGGTCATGACGCTGCTAGGAGCATAATCGCCATTTATATAGGATATACCTTGTTCATACATAAAACAATTATGGGGAACTTTCCAAAGACGGTCAGGAAACGGGATGTTGCAATCGTAAATGCCTGAACAGAACCATGTAAGCCTGCTGAGGACGGAACGGTGATCTTAGACAAGAACTTGCAGCTTCAATAATTTCTTTCACGATTTTAATCAAAACTTCTTCAAACTATTTTTGTCAAAATAACAACATTCTCTTGAAATAACCCATGAGCAATTACACTCATTCCCAGCAGACAAAGACGCAGGACCCTGGAGTTTTCCCCAGGATCCTGCGCCTTTGTTGTCTTTATACTCTTAGCACTGAGCTTTAAATTCTCTAATTTTCTCTTTCATAGCCGGTATGTCTTCATGAAGTTTTAAGATCGTACTTCCAACGAAAGCTGCATCTCCGCCTGCTTCCTTCACCATCTTTACATCTTCCGGTGCATGAACGCCTACGCCACAGTAAATAGGACGATCGATTCCGCACTCACGAAGATAGTCTACGCAGTCTTTCAGTGTAGGATATTTCTCGTTCTTCTCCTGATCTGCGTATGGTTTTGCCTGCAGATATACGAAACCGTTGGACTCTTTTGCCAGAGCGATTTCTTCTTCCGGCATATGGAACTGTACATAGCAGGATACCTTAAGACCTGCAGCGATGATCTGATTCTTGATGGTATCGTCTTTTAAGCCAACCAGCAGGATATCTTTGCAGTCATTGTCCAGACAGAATTTAATAAATTTCTCTGTTCCGATCTCTTCTACTGTGTTCTCATAAGCCAGAACCAGGATTTTTACATCCGGCAGTCTCTTTTTGATCGCTACGATAGAGTCCATATATTTCTCATAATCGTCACAGGCCTCCAGAGCTTTCGCCATACGGCCTGCAATGTACTCGCTTTCCAGGTATGGATCGTGAGACGGGAAATCAACCTCCATCATTTTACAGCCTGCATCTGCGTATTCAATAGCCATCTGATAACTTGATTCGATTGTAGGGTATCCGTTTGATAAATAGCAAATGATCTCCATAATGATTATTCTCCTTTATATGCTTTTACAAAAAGTTCTTTCAGCTGATCCAGTGTAGGAATGATCGGGTTTGTCTTGGTACATCCGTCTGCCAGAGCCACTTTTGCAAGCTCGTCTAACATTCCCATATATTTTTCTTCGTCTGCAATAACATCCTTGAAAGTCTCAGGAATGTTCAGTGTCTTATTCAGTTCTTTTACTGCTGCGCCAAGTTCTTTTACGCCTGCTTTTTCTGCGATTCCTGCATAAACAGCAGCTGCTGTCTCATCTGCAGAGTTAAAGTCGATGATATACGGCAGTAAGATCGCGTCAGCCAGACCATGAGCTACATGGAAGAATCCGCCGATGGTATGTGCCATGGAGTGTACGATTCCCAGAGATACGTTAGTAAATGCCATACCTGCTACCATAGAAGCCTGAACCATGATCTCTCTTGCTTTCATGTCCTGTCCGTTTTCGTATGCCTTCGGCAGAGTCTCCATGATATCAAGAGCTGCCTGAGTTGCCAGAATATCAGAAACGTAGTTTGCACGGTTGCTTGCCAGAGCCTCCAGTGCATGAGTCAGTGCATCCATTCCTGTCTCTGCTGTAATCTTAGCCGGCATGGAAGCTGTTACTTCCGGATCACAGATTGCAATATCCGGCATCATTTCCATGTTTCCAAGACCGTGTTTCATACCTGTCTCATTGTCAGAAATAACTACAGAACGGGATACTTCACTGGCTGTTCCACTTGTGGATGGGATACAGCAGAATCTTGCTTTTGCACGGAGTTTCGGGAATTCATTTGGAGGAAGGATATCTTCCATTTTCTTCAGTTCCGGATGCTCATAGAAGATCCACATAGTTTTTGCTGCGTCCATAGCGGAACCGCCGCCCAGTCCTACGATCAGATCCGGCTGGAAAGTCATCATCTCGGAAGCGCCGCGCATTACAGTCTGGAAAGACGGATCCGGCTCAACTCCGGAAATTACCATAGTTTCTGCTCCTGCTTCGTGGAAATAGCCTTCTACTTTTGCCAGCATACCGCTGCGCTCCATGCTTTTACCACCGATAACAATACTTACTCTTTTTGCTTTAATTGTTTTGATATACTCCAGGCATCCTTCTCCGAACATCAGCTCGCTTCCTGCCAGTTTCATTGGTCTCATCATAGCTTTTTTCTCCTTTTCTCTTTTTTAAGCGTTTAATCCATCTAATACTTCTTTTACCAGATCGTAAGAAATCGGGTTGCTGAGAATACCGCCCTCTTTTAAACTGGAACCGATAATCGCTCCGTCTGCAATCTGCAGCTGTTCCTTAATATTTCCGGCTTTTACACCACTTCCGGCATATACAGGAACTTTTACTACCTTTTTCACTCTCTGGATCAGATCGATCGGTGTTTCCTCACCGATCTGAGTACCGGTAACAATGATTCCGTCTGCCCCATTCTCTGCTGCCTCTTTTGCAGACTGCTCAATGGAAATATATGGAAGAAGCATGTGCGCATGTTTTACCTGTACGTCTGGCAGGATCTTGATATCCTCTTTTCCAAGCGCTTTTCTCATTTCCATGCATTTTTTCGCACATGGATTGATGATTCCGTCTGTAAATACTACAGTATCTACAAATACAGGTACGCGGATAAAAGATGCTCCGGTAATAGCCGCAATGGCCAGATTAGCTTCGCAGTCGTTAAAAGCTGCATCCACGCCAACAGGAATGTTTACTGCATTTTTCACCTGCATGGTGGCTGCTGCCAGAGCCGCTACCTGAGTCTTGTTAAGTAATGCGGAAAATGGTGTATCACCCATATTCTCCACGATTACCGCATCCACTCCGGCTGCCTCCAGAATTTTGGCATCCTGCACTGCATGATCCAGAATCTTCTGATAATCTCCGTCAAATCCTGCTGTAGTGGGAAGTGGCAGGCAGTGAACCATACCGATTACTGTCTGGGATCCCACTGTAAATATTTCTCTGCTCATAGTAAGACCTCCTCAAAATAATAATCTTATTTCTGCTGTTTCATATGATAATTATAAATGCCTTCCAGAGCGGTTCTGCAAAGAAGATCCTCTGCATCCTTTCTCTCCTGGCCTTTTAATGTTTCCTTCAGGTTTTCAAGCACTGTTACCAGTGTCAGAATACAGGTTTTTACACCCATCAGACGTCCCAGTGTCATTATACAGGAAGATTCCATATCAATGCCGGTCACACCCAGCTTCTTTACTTCCTCAAATGTTTTTGACATGTCCCGTCCCCATTCCAAGGAGAATCTGGAATCATGCATATGGCTGTAGAATCCGTCCATAGTACAGTTTAAGCCGTTCAGGTATCTTTTTCCCATAGCGGTTACTGTCTCATTCATGGTATTTACCAGATCGATATCTGCTACAGCCGGATAGCTGAGATCCACATAAGCCTGGCTGGTTCCTTCCCGGCGCATAGCTGCCACAGGGATCATAAAGTGTCCCAGCATATCATCCTGCATGGACATTACAGTTCCCATACGAACTGCCACTTCCATTCCGGCCTCGTACATTTCTTCCATAGCGATAGCTGCTGACGGAGCGCCGATTCCGGTAGATGTAACAGTGATATCCACACCTTTATACTTTCCAGTATAGGTATTGAACTCACGCATAAAAGCCACTTTTTTCGGCTCATCCAAATACTGTTTTACCACTTCTACTCTCCAGGGATCTCCAGAGAATAACACATATTTTGCAATGGTTTCCTTATCCGCACCCATATATAATGTAGTCATATTTACCTCCTAAAACTCTGCAAATTTTTTCAGCAGTGCTTCTTTATCCGGTACATTGGTACAGCATCCTTCTGCCTGAAGGACAAAAGAAGAAAGAGTTCCTCCCAGCTTACAGCACTGTTCCGGCTTATATCCGTTCAGATATCCATACATGAAGCCTGCCATATAAGCGTCTCCTGAGCCTGTGGCATCCACTACCTGCTCAACGGGGCAGATACCGATTCTCTCCTGGCGGATTCCATTTTCCTCACGAATATAGCAGATGCTTCCATCTTTACCCAGAGTAGTAACAATAATGTCTGCTTCTCCAATACCAAAAAGCTCTGTAATATCGGAGAATCCATAAATCTTTTCAATGATCTCACGCTCCACCTCGTTGGTGAAGATAATCTTGCTTCCGGTAAGCAGTTCCTTCAGGAACTCTTCCGGAAACGCATCGAAATCATCTTTCATTCCAAATACTACCGGAACATTGTTTTCTCTGCATTTGCTGAAAAACTCACGGTTATCTTTTTCCGGCGCTACGGTAATCACTCCCAGACGGGTTCCCTGAAACAGCTCTTCATTCATAGGAGCAGCATATTTACCATCCATAGCTCCGGGATAAAATACAGTAATATGATCGTTATTGTTGTCCTGTAAAAGATAGCATACAGAAGTTGCCTCTTCCGGAAGAACCGTGATTCCATCCAGCGGAACGCCTCCTTCCTCCAGGAAGGCGCGGAATCCGTTTTCCTCCCAGTCTCCGCCTACGCGAAGAACCGGAAGAGATACCATACCCAGTTTTGAAAGGGCATAGGAAATATTTACGGAACAGCCTCCGTAGAAAATACGGGCATTGGATTTATTTGTCACCAGAGAAGTAAATCCCACCTTCGCCGGAGACGCAATTTTAATAATATGATCCATGCTCACATAGCCACTTGTTAATACATCAATCTGTCTCATTTTCCCCTCCTCAAAGCTGTCCCTCGTCCAGCATCTCAAACAGAGTTTCCATATCCACCACATGTCCCAGATATTTGTCAATATCGGTAAGGTGAACTTCATTTACCACATCAGAATTTGTTGCCACACATTCGCGGACTACATAGGGCTCGTAATCCAGATAAAAGGCATCTGTTACTGTAGCCCGGATACAGCAGTTTGTCTTTGTTCCCACGATGATCACATTGCGGACATCATTTTCCCGAAGTACCAGATCCAGATCTGTTCCAAAGAAGCCGCTGTATCTGCGTTTCTGTATCACATAATCTTTTTCCTCATCTACAGGAAGCATGGGATCGATCTCTGTTCCGAAGGTTCCTTCGATACAGTTTGGTCTCATTGCCGCTGCTTTACGGTCAAATTTCCCTTTACGGTTCGTATGCTGCATAAACACTGTCAGAACATCTTTTTCCCTGCATTTATCCAGGACCTTACGGATATTCGGAAGAATTTCACGATTCTGGGGATAATAAACAAGTCCTTCCGGATCTGTAAAATCCCGAACCATATCTACAATAATTAATGCTGTCTTTGCCATAACATCCTCCTGTTACTCCATCTTGAAGCCTCTCACCTTTACATTGCGGAACTTCACATGAGATACAACTGCCAGTACAGTTACCATAATGATATATGGAATGGTATCGAATAATCCGGCTGCCGGACCTGCAAAAACACTTAAGTTTACAGACAGAGAACGGGCCACACCGAACAGGATCGCATACAGTGCGGAAGCCACGGGACGCCCCTGACCGCAGTAGATAGCTGCGATTGCGATAAATCCTCGTCCGGCAGTCATATCATTGGTAAACATAGCCAGACGCTCCAGTGACAGGTCGATTCCTGCCAGCGCACAGCAGAAAGCTCCGATAAGAACTGCTGCATATTTATAGCGTTTGGTTTTGATACCAAGGCTGATTGCGGAATCTTCATTTTCTCCTACGACTCTTACATAGATGCCAAAACGTGTTTTATACATCAGAACTGCGAAAAATGCAATTCCCAGAAATGCCAGGTATGTAATTGGCGGATGTCCGCTTAAAATATTCCCCAGTAAAGGGATGTCCTCTATGATCGGAATATTGATCTTAAAGTCTGCAACGTTTACACCGCTTAAGTTGATATTGGCAAGTTCCATCATTTTCAGAATAAACTTGGCAATCGCAGGAACGATCAGGTTGATACCAAGACCGATAACAATTACATTTCCCTTGCAGGTAATTCCCAGATAGGAGAATACCAGTCCCCACAGCAGTGTGGTTACAATGGCTGCCAAAATGGCGATCCAGATATTATTTGTCAGGTAAGCAGTCAGAACAGATACGAATGCTCCGTTTAACATCATACCTTCCAATGCAATGTTCAAAACATTTGCCTTGTATGCAAACATACCGCCGATCACGCAGAGAATAATAGGCGCGCTGTGATAAACGGTGTCATATAAAATATTACCTAATAATTCCATCATGCCGCCTCCTTCTTCACTTTTTTGAACCGGTCAAACAACCTGGTATTATCACTGATGAATTTTACAGCCAGGAACAGAATGATCATACCCTGGATGATGGCTACGATTTCTTTTGGAACGCTGGTATACATGTTGATATTGTCACTTCCGGTTTTCAGAGCCGCATAGAAAATAGCCGCAATAAAGATTCCTACCGGAGAATGTCCACCCAGAAGAGCGATCAGCATACCGTCCCATCCCAGTCCCGGGTTAGCGGAAAAGCTTAAGGTGTATTTAAACTGCTCACTGCACATCCAGCCAGCTCCTGCAATACCTGCCAGAGCGCCGCTGATAAGCATCATGATAACGATCTTTCTGCCTACATTCATACCGGTTGCTTCTGCAAATTCCGGATTTTTTCCAATAGCTGTGATCTCATAGCCCAGTTTTGACTTCTTCATCACAAAGTACATAACCACCAGGATCACCAGAACGATCACTGTAAACAACGTAATACGGGAAGTTCCGATACGGCTGAACATCGCGCTTTCCTGAATGGTAGGAGTCGCCACATAGCCTGCGCTCAGATCTCGGAATACACCTGTTGTCATAAACTCAAGCGCCTTGATCATTGCGTAGTTCAGCATCAGAGTTACTACCATTTCATTTACACGGCACTTTACTTTTAAAAGAGCCGGAATCAGAGCAAATACCATACCACAGACGATTGCCACTGCAAAGCAGATCAGTTTGTGAAGAACAGAATTCATATTAGGAAGATAAGCGCCTGCGATTCCTGCAAAGAAACCGCCCAGGAGCATCTGTCCTTCTACACCCATGTTGTAAATATTTGCTTTAAAGGTAATTGCAATAGCCAGACCTGTAAGGATCAAAGGAGAGGCATAATGCAGCGTATTCATAAAACCTTTTGCTGTAAACAGGGATTTCCGAATCAGGATCCCGTATGTTTCCAGCGGATTTTCCCCAATTGCCAGAATAATGAAACCACCCAGGACAAAAGCCAGAATCACCGGCAGAATGGAGTTTAATATTGTTTTTGTCAGCTTTCCATCCTTTTTCATGCGTTCTCACCCTCCTCGCTGGAAATACCTGCCATCAGAAGACCAATGGCTGCCGTGGATACTTCCTTCGGGCAGATCTCACCGGAGATCTGTCCTTTGTACATAACGATCACACGGTCGGACAGGCTTAAAATCTCAGATAATTCACTGGATACAAGAATAACCGCATTTCCCTGATCCCTGAATTTCAAAATCTGCTTGTGGATAAATTCAATAGATCCGATATCCACTCCACGGGTAGGCTGACAGGCGATCAAGAGTTTCGGCTTCGCAGAAAGCTCACGGGCAATGATGACCTTCTGAGCATTTCCGCCGGAAAGACTGGAAATATTACCGTCAATATCACCAATACGGATATCAAACTCTTCTACAAACTGATCCCGTTTTTCTTTTATCTTTTTGTTGTTGTAAAGTCCTCTGGTACAGATATCCTTATCACCGTGATAACCTGCAATACAGTTATCCGCAATACTCATATCACGGCACAGTCCCTGTGCATAACGGTCTTCGGGAACAATTCCCATTCCTGCTTCTCGAAGTTTTTTCGGCCACCAGTTGGTAACGTCCTGACCATCCAGTTCCATGGTTCCCTTTGTGGATTCCATCAGTCCTGTCATCAGCTTCACAAGCTCAGACTGTCCGTTTCCTTCTACACCTGCAATTCCCAGAATCTCTCCTTTATGTACCTGGAAAGAAATATTAGAAACGACTTCCTTACCATAATCATTGACTGTTGTCAGATTAGAAACACCGAAGACTACATCCTTTCCTACAGCCTTTTCACGGGCATTGTCCACTGTCAGGACTACGTCGCGTCCTACCATCATCTGCGCCAGTTCCTTTTCACTGGTGTCTTTTTTCAAAACATTTCCAATTACTTTTCCATGTTTGATAACTGTAATACTGTCTGCCAGTTCCATTACCTCACGCAGCTTATGAGTGATTACAATGATCGTTTTTCCCTGTTCTTTCAGATTCTTCAGAGTTACCATCAGCTCATCTACTTCCTGAGGAGTCAGCACGGCTGTAGGCTCATCCAGAATAAGAATATCTACATTACGATAAAGCATCTTCAGGATTTCCACACGCTGACGTCCGCCTACGGAAATATCTTCAATTTTGTCAAGTGGATTCAGCTCAAAGTGATTTTCTTTAATCAGGGCTTCCACTCTTTTTATTTCTTCTTTCTGGTCTACAATAGGGGTACGGAAACTTCCTTTTTTTACATTGATCTCAGTTCCCAGCAGAATGTTTTCATAAACGGTAAGGCTGGGCACCAGCTTAAAATGCTGATGCACCATACCGATTCCGTTTGCAATGGCATCGACAGGACTGTTCATGGTCACTTCTTTGCCGCGAATCAGGATCTTTCCGCTGGTAGGCTGTAACAGACCATATAACATATTCATCAGGGTGGATTTTCCAGCTCCGTTTTCACCAACGATACATTTGATCTCTTTTTCTTTTACATCCAGATTGATATGATCATTGGCAGTAAAATCCCCGAATTTTTTTGTCAAATCAATGGCTTGTATCATACTACTCATGGTTTTGTTCCTCATAATGTAACAGAATACTTATTTCAGAGTTACGTTCTTACATGTGGACGGATCAAATTCTTCTCCTGCCTGTGCGTTTGTAACAGTAATGCTTCCATCGCCGATCTGTTTTTCCAGATCTGCAACATAAGTTTTGATCTCTTCCCATTTTTCTTTTCCGCTGTCCTGTACATATTTGCTGATCTCAGCAAGATCTGTAATAGATGCCGCGCCGGATGCCAGAGTATAGCTCTGTACTCTTTCCATTTCGCCGATTTTTCCTTCTACAGCTGCTTTTGTAATTTCAAATACAGGAACTTCTGTATTTTTCAGAACACTGGTAAGAATATGTCCCGGCTGCTGTGCATCTTTGTTTGCATCCACATGAACCATCATCTTGCCATCTTCTTTTGCTTTTGCCGCAACACCGTCTCCTACAGAACCTGCTACAGAGAAAATAATGTTTGCGCCCTGGTTGTAATAGGTACCAGCTACCGTACTTCCGGTTGCAGAATCTGCAAAACCGGCATCATATTTTGCATAATAGTCATAATTTACACCCAGTTCTTCAGCTGCATGGTTCATACCTTCGATAAATCCGTAAGAGAATACTGTGATACCATTGGAGTTTGTTCCGCCGATGAATCCCAGCGCTCTTCCACCATTATCAGGAGCAGTAAATTTATATCCGTCAGTTCCAAACAGAGTTTCGGCGTTTTCATTTACCAGAACACTGAGAGCTCCGGCTACATAAGATGCCTGATGCACATCGAACAGTGCACTGATCACGTTCTCATGAATTACTTCTCCGTT
Source organism: uncultured Blautia sp. (assembly GCF_902497045.1). Lineage (NCBI taxonomy): Bacteria > Bacillati > Bacillota > Clostridia > Lachnospirales > Lachnospiraceae > Blautia > uncultured Blautia sp. The sequence goes on from NZ_CABVDF010000062.1 coordinate 11,035, forward strand.
CTCATCCTGGTTTGGATTGTCGTTTACACAGACAAAAGTGGTATCCGGGTACATTTCTGCAATCGGTTTTGCTCCGCCGGTTCCTGAAATCAGCGCTTCAAAATCATACTCAAGGTTAAAGATCACATCATAGCCGTCCTCTGCCAGAGATTCCAGAGCCTGGGGAACACCGTTGGTAGGCTCAACTACTTTGTATTCAACTCCCAGCTCTTCCGCTGCCTTTTTGGCTCCGTCTACAGCAGACTGGTTGTAGCCGTTATCATTCTGTCCTGCGGAAGAACAGATAACTGCGATGGAAATATCACTTGATGCAGAATCACCGTCCGCCTTCTTTTCTCCTCCGCCGCATGCAGTGAGACTTCCGACAGCTATTACTCCTGCCAGCATAACGCCAACTTTTTTCATCCAACTTTTTTTCATTTCTTTTGTCCTCCTTTTCTTTCCTCTGTGTCAGACACCTGATAACATCATTTCACCTGATCGATATAAAATTTAAACTGATCTGTTCTGTAATAGCTCTTAAATGTCTCAATGGGTTCTTCTTTTCCATTTACACTTCCGTATGTCACGCACCCGAACAAAATCAGCGGCATTCCCTCTTCCAGTTCCAGATATTCAGCAATCTCATCTTTTGCCAGCACTGCTTCTATGGTTCTTCTGGCTGTAGTGATCTTTACTCCATATTCCTGTTCCAGAATCCTGTACAGGGAAGTTTGTGCAAAATCATATCTGCCAATACCGGGAAACAGCTTCTCCGGAAGATACGTGCGAGTATAATTTAAAGGTTCCTCATCTGCCAGAGTAACGCGCCCCAGGCAGAATACCGGATCTCCTTTTGCAATTTGCAGTGCATTTGCCCGTTTACCGTCTGCTGCCATACTTTCTGCCTGCAAACCCGCCGTCCAGGTCTCTTTCCTAATCTCAGAACATCCTCTGTACAGCTGGAAATAGAAAATAAATCCTGATTTGAAGTATCTCCCTTGATATAAGTCCCTTTTCCCTGAATCTTGTACAGATATCCCTCATTCACCAGTTCATCAATTGCCCGTCTTACTGTAATTCTGCTGACCTGGTAGGTCTCCATTAATTCACGTTCACTTAAGATTGGCATATCTTCCTGATAATCACCCATCTCAATCTTTTTAACCAGATCTCTTTTCAGCGAATAATATTTCGGAACTTTTGCTTCCATCTCTCCCTCCTTATCATATCGATATGTTATCATGTCGTCATAACCAGTTGATATTTATATCATACACCTTTCTTCAAAAAAGTCAATAGGTTTTATGCGATTTGGATATATCACCTAAATTCATTGTTATATTTTTATGCAAAACGCCAAATCAGTCCTATTATACATGCATCGATCCGTATTCTCGCAAATTTTTTTCATTTATCAGGAAAGCTCGCACATAATGTATTACTTTCCCGATGAACAAAAATACTGCAGTCTCCAACATATATAAATGTGGAAAACTGCAGTTTTCTTATCTCACCTGGTCAATATAAAATTTAAACTTGTCTGTACGGTAATAACACTTAAATGTCTCAATTGGAATTTCTTTTCCATTTATGATTCCATAAGTGATACACCGGAATAAGATAATTGGAGATCCCTCCTCCAGATCCAGATATTCTGCTACATCATCCCGGGCAAGGATTGCCTCTATCGTTCTCCTGGCGGTTGTGATCCTTACACCATACTCTTTCTGAAGAACCTGATACAGAGATTCCCTGTCAAAAGAATGTGAAGACAGTCCTGGAAACAGCTTTTCCGGAAGGAAAGTCAGCGTATAATTCAGTGGTTCCTGATCTGCATAAAGAATACGCCCCAGCATATATACTTTTTCATCCCGGGTAATTTCCAAAGCCTTTGCATGTTTGCTGTTGGCGTAAACAAGTTCTTCCACTACCACTTTTTTTGACGGTGTCATTCCCATCCGTATTACATCCTCCGTACAGCTGGTTATAGCAAACAGATTGCTGCTGCGTTCATCTGTTTTGACATATGTCCCTTTTCCCTGGATCTTATATAAAAATCCCTCATTTACTAATTCATCGATTGCTTTACGGACTGTGATTCTGCTGACCTGATAAGTTTCCATCAGTTCACGTTCACTGGGAATCGGCTGATCCGCAGGAAATTCATCGTTTTCAATCCTTTCCTCCAGTGTTTTTTTTAATATATAATATTTTGGTGCTCTTTCATCCATTTGCTTTCCCTTCTTTCCCTGGTCGGTCAATAAAAAA